>JBCCJE010000395.1:0-5643 GCA_039027925.1 Bacteroidota bacterium | reverse complement strand
AATGCTTGTTCCTCATTATATTAATCATTTTAGTTTGAATTAAATATTTTAAATAATGATAGTTAACTTTTATTGAAAATAAGGGTGAAATCTACAAATCAATCAATCTTAAAGTTAAATTGCCTAGAGTGATTTTTAGAAAGTAAAAAGCTCTAGTGTTTTTTGCTAATACTAATTTGCACCAACAATTATTTTCGAAATTGTTAGGTCTTACTTTTTAGCACAAAATTTTTGAGTACTGCCCAGAAGCTCTTGTTGGCAATGCAAACACTTCCGAAAGGACACCCTGAATAGAGAGTCACTTATTCAAGTAATTAGGTGATTTAACAAATAGGAATAAAATGG
Source organism: Bacteroidota bacterium (assembly GCA_039027925.1). GTDB lineage: Bacteria > Bacteroidota > Bacteroidia > Chitinophagales > Saprospiraceae > CAJQQY01. The sequence goes on along the minus strand of JBCCJE010000395.1, from coordinate 5,298 downwards.
AGTAGAAAGTGATAATTTACACATTTTCGTTGTACAATTACCATCAAATCTAAAAGAAACTAGAAATTGCAGGGAAGGTGATGCAAATTTCAGAAAGTCAGATGAGCATTAGACATTCTAGATGATTTAGTTTCTACGTGATTTTAGTACTCTATAATCGAATGTTTTTACATTTTGAAATAATCAAATATTTACGTTTTAATAATTAGGTTCTTTCATTCAGTATTTATAGATCATGGGCAAAAATAGATAATATTTATATAAATAAAAATTCGAGAATATCCGATACCTGCCAATGCTATCTAATTGCCGTATTTTTAACTTCACTCTCTGCAATTTCAAGGACATATTTACATATTTTTTCTTCTCCCCCAATAAATAAATCGGACTCATGTAATTGAAGACGCCGATACCCCGCATCGCCTATGTTTTTCGCCTTGCATAAGAAAAAAATAGCTGCGCATAAATTGTAAAGTTATTAGTGCACCATTCCTAAGCAATACTTCTTTCCATTTTTCTAAACCCAAATCACAATCTCCAGTAATCCATTTCCTCTTGCTCAAAAGAAAAAATTCCTTTGATATCCATCAAAATAGGATGCTGTTTCATAATGGATTGGAAGTAGGTAGCTTTTAATGCTTTGTATTCGTCGTGTCCGACGGCTACCACTACTGCGTCGTAATCACTAGAAATATTATCAATCAAGGTCAGTTTGTATTCGTGTGCCACTTCGTTCGGGGAAGCGTGAGGGTCGGTGATGTGAACATTGATGGAGTACTGCATCAATTCCTTAATCATATCAATAACCTTGGAATTTCGAATATCTGCAACGTTTTCTTTAAACGTCACTCCCATCACGAGGACTTTCGCTTCGTGCGGGCTTTTATTTTTTCCAATCAACATTTTTATTAACCGTTTGGCAACGTAGGCTGGCATTTCGTCATTGACCCTTCTCCCACTCAAAATTACTTGGGGATCATATCCTATCTGCTTTGACTTGTGTACCAGATAATACGGATCAACTCCTATACAATGACCACCCACTAGGCCAGGATAAAATTTTAGGAAATTCCACTTGGTACCCGCAGCTTCCAGTACCGCCTGCGTATCAATTCCCATCTTATCAAAGATGATCGCTAGTTCATTCATCAACGAAATGTTCAAATCCCGTTGGGTATTTTCAATTACTTTAGCTGCTTCGGCGACTTTGATAGTTGGCGCTTTATGAATCCCACCTACGATAATTTCTCCGTAGATTTTTGCGATTTGATCTAAGGATACCGCATCATTTCCAGATACTATTTTGAGGATAGTGGCGATTGTTCTTTTTTTATCACCGGGGTTTATTCTTTCGGGAGAGTATCCTATTTTAAAATCTTCGCCAAGTTTCAAACCTGATTTTTTTTCTAAGATAGGCAGACAATCCTCCTCCGTACACCCCGGATAAACGGTAGATTCAAAAACCACGTAGTCCCCCTTTTTGAGATGTTTGCCTACTGCTTTGGCAGCACTAAGAACAGGCTTTAGATTGGGTACTTTTGATTCTGTGACTGGCGTCGGAACTGCAACTATATGAAAGTGAGCCAAGCTCAAATCACTTTCGTCGGCAGTAAAAATTATATCCTTGTCTTCAAAATGCGCAGCAGATAATTCTTTGGAAGGATCCACGCCTTGCTTCATCAGTTCTACACGGGGTTGATTGATGTCAAAACCGATTACGCTAAATTTTTTGGCAAACTCTAATGCCAATGGTAATCCAACGTATCCTAACCCAATGACTGATATCTTTTTCTTTTTTTCTATTAATTCTTGATACACGTAACTAATCTTACACTTTGATTTAATAAAAAGGAATACTATCTACTTCTTCTGCAATCAAATATTCGGGTATATTTGGATGCGGGATAGTAGGTATTTTTGATGAGTAGGTCATAGACTTAAACGATTAATAAATTAATGGATGAAGGTACATAAAATTGGACATACTGGGTCAAACTGAAAAGTAACAATTTATTTACATTTACTAAAAATCAAAGAGCGACGACACATTTCCACGTAGGAAGTTACTGAAGACATACTCTAACTCTAAGCTACAACTCCGCTAAACTAGCCTCTATCTTTTCTCTTTGCAGTTTTTTACGATACCATTCATAGACTTCTTTTAATCCCGCTTTGACATCGTGCGTAGGTTCGTACCCCAACAAATTTTTTGCTTTAGAAATATCCGCTAAACTGTGCTTGATATCTCCTAGTCTTGAAGACCGATACTGAGGCTCTATGTCGCTGCCCGCAATTTCTTTTAAGCTGTAAAATAATTCATTTATCGTAATTCTTTGCCCGCAGGCAACATTATAAATTTCGTTTACTGCTTTGGGATTTTCTGTGAACAATGCTTTTACATTTGCTTGGACTACATTTTTGATATAGGTAAAATCCCGACTTTGTTCTCCATCTCCATTGATAGTGATTGGCTTATCTTCCAAAATGGCATTGATAAAAAGTGGAATCACCGCAGCGTAAGCACCGTGGGGATTTTGTTTTTTCCCAAAAACATTAAAGTATCGAAGCCCAATAAATTCAATATCAAAAATGCGGGAAAAGACCCTTGCGTACAGCTCGTTGACCAGCTTGGTGACGGCGTAAGGAGAAATGGGGTCGCCAATGATTTCCTCTCTTTTCGGAAGCGTCGTACTATCTCCGTAGGTAGAAGAAGATGCCGCAAAGACGACTCGCTTTATTTTGCAATCTTTAGCTGCGGTAAAAATATTTAGCGTTCCCGTGATGTTGACATTGTTGGTAGTGAGCGGCGCTTTGATCGAGCGAGGAATAGAACCCAACGCTGCCTGATGACTAATCAAATCCATTCCTTGACAAGCCTCCATACAAGAGTTGTATTCTCTTATATCTCCCCACATAAATTCGAACTTCGGATGATCGAGGTATTCTTTGAAGTTGCCCCGTTCGCCCGTAGATAAATTATCAAAAATCCGAACCAATTCTACTCGGTCGTCATCGAGTAAAACTGGAATTAGATTCGATCCGATAAAACCAGCACCTCCGGTCAACAGTATTTTTTTCTTGTTTTCCATTATCATTAATTTTAAAAATTGAGGCTTTTAAATAAATCTATCCAACAGCAAACTTTACCATAAAATAGTTAAACGTCGCCTGATTAAGTTTTGCTTCAATTTTCGTGAAAAACTATTTTTTTGCCACTAAGCCACGAAGTCTCTAAGTTTTTTTATCCTAAAAAATACCCTTCGTGACTTTGTAGCTATCCTATTTTTTTTTGCCACTAAGACGCGAAGGCACTAAGAGTTTTCAAAGAAAACTTCGTGACTCTTTGTGACTTCGTGGCTATCCTATTTTTTTTTGCCACTAAGGCGCTAGGACACTAAGAGTTTTTCAAAAAAAACTTCGTGCCTCTTTGTGGCTTCGTAGCATTTTCAAATCACATCATCAAGAACTAAAAAAAATATCCATAGTCAAATCGTTATCTACTAGCTCTTGACTGTACTGATTTTGATGTACGCCAAAAGTGGTGATAAAGGTTAGAAATATCTGTTTATTAGTTTTAGTGATTTCTTGGAAAGTTAGAACTTTTTTCCTCAAATTTTCGGCGTACGATTTAGAGATGTTGAAGGCTTGTTTCTGAAATTTGATTTCGCAGAGATTAATTACCTCGTCGTTTCGGTCTAACAACAAATCAATTTGAATACCCGAAAAATTATCATTTCCCCTAAACAAAAAACTAGAGGCTTCCACGTAAATGCCCGCTATCTGTAGTGCTCGATTGATCCACGCTACGTGCTTGAGACAAAGGCTTTCGAAGGCATATCCACTCCAACTTTTGAAAGTAGCACTCTGACTCAATATTTTCCAAGTTCCTTGAATATTTCTTTTTCTCTGCTCAATGAAGTTAAGGTAAAATAGAGAGTACTCATCGGTTAGTCGGTACAGCCGATCTTTGCGTTTTTTCCCAAATGGATAATACGAGGAAACAAAACCCGAAAAAATCAATTCGTCCAAAATCTTCGTAGTCCCTCCACCATCCGGAAGCTGTGCTTTCGCAATAAGTTCGGCGCGAGCCATGCCTTTCCATTTTTGCGCTAGTGCCCGAATGATTTTGATATGACCTTCGGGATGTTCAAATAAGGCTGGGTAAAGATTTGAAAATTCATCATTCAGCAGCCCATTCTCGGCAAAGCAGATGTTATCTATATTTTGAATAGCACTTTTACCATTTTCAATTTCTTTGAGATAGTGAGGAATCCCTCCCATTATCATATATATCAGAATGATTTGGTAATGGTTGAACTTAACGCCCTTGTGACTTAAAAACGCTTTTGTTTCCGCTAGGGTGAATGGCTTCAAGTCAATTCGTTGGGTAATTCTGTTGTGGAGGCCTCCTTTGTTTTTGACAATTTTTTGAATCATCCAAGACGCAGCAGATCCGCAGATAACTACGACGACATTATTTTTGGATGCCCAATTGTTCCAAAAAAATCCAAACGCCTTCAAAAAACCAGATTTTTTAGTAGCTATCCAAGGTAGTTCATCAAAGAAAATGATGCGTTTGTGCTCGGCGATTCTCTTTGCTTCCATTACTTTGATGAGTAAGTGAAAAGCCTGAAGCCAATTCTTAGGATGAGAAAGTTCCGTATCGGGAGCGATTTGTTGGAGCAAAAAATGAAAGGATTCTATTTGTTCTTGTCTAGTGGCATTTTGTACTCCAGTAAATTCGAGAGTGATTTTTTTCTCATAGACAGATCGAACCAAAAAAGTTTTCCCAACTCTTCTTCTACCAAACACCGCCACCATTTCTGACTCGTGAGAAACAAGGGCTTTTTTGAGTATGGCTTGCTCTTTTTTTCGTCCAATTAAAGTATTTATCATCCTATTGATTTTGTGGATAGCTCGCTGAATGTGGGTAAAAATATATACATTCAGCGAGCTATCCAATACTTTGATTGACGTTGATAGGAATTTTTCACAGAAAAAAAATTAACTTATTCACCTTCAAGGTTTGACCAATCCCGTAGCGGCGTGCATCAATTGTCTTCTATTAGCCGCTGCGTCGGGGCTCTGCAATAGCTGTATAAAATACATGCGGTACTTCAGGGAATACGCTTTAGTTTGGTAAAGCAAACTCAAATCCTCCTTACATCTACGGCAAGTTTGATGGTGAAGGTGAAGTTCATTTCCCGCACGACAGACGGGGCAATTGATACTAATTTTCATTTTCTAAATAGTATAATAAGTCCATGATTTCTGATTCGAATCTTTCCACTTCTTCTT
>JBCCJE010000394.1:0-5644 GCA_039027925.1 Bacteroidota bacterium | reverse complement strand
CGAAAAAACACCGTCTTTCGTAGTTTCACCCGCCAAAAATATTTGTAAGTGTTTCGGCTGTGGCAACGGTGGTGATCCCGTTCGCTTTATCATGAAACACGAAAATATGTCTTTTCCCGATGCGCTTCGGTATCTGGCGGGGCGATATAATATTGAGATTGAAGAAATCCAAATGTCCGACGAGCAGCGGAAGGAAAAACAACTGGTAGAAAGTCTTTTTATCATCAATCAGTACGCTGCTGATTATTTTGCAAAAGAATTGTTAGAAACCGATGAAGGCAAAAGTATTGGTTGGAGTTATTTTAAGGAAAGAGGATTTCGGGAAGAAGCAATTAGGCATTGGCAACTCGGATACGCCCCAAAACAAAAAGATAGTTTTACGCTCCAAGCTACGCAGGATGCTCACAGCTTAGAATTGTTAAAAAAACTAGGACTGACCACTCAGTACGGTTCGGATTTTTATAGAGAGCGGGTCATGTTTCCCATCAGAAATCTGAGCGGTAAAATAATTGGCTTCGGTGGACGTATTTTACAAAAAGGAGCTAAAGCCGCCAAATACATCAACTCCCCCGAGAGTGAAGTTTACCGCAAAAGTAAAGTCCTCTACGGAGCGTATTTTGCCAAAGGGCCTATCCGAAAATTAGATGAATGTATCTTGGTGGAGGGCTACACGGATGTCATCTCTCTACACCAAGCGGGCATCGAAAACGTAGTGGCCTCGTCGGGTACTTCCCTCACGGTGGGGCAGATCAAACTGATTAGTCGTTTTTCCCAAAATATCAAAATTCTTTACGATGGGGATAATGCAGGTATCAAGGCTGCCCTGCGCGGGTTGGACTTAGTGCTAGAGCAGGACATGAATGTAAAAGTAGTGTTATTGCCCGATGGGGAAGATCCTGATTCTTATTTGCAAAAGGTAGGAACGGATGCTTTCCAAAAATACATCGAAGAAAAAGCAGATGATTTTATTTTCTTCAAAACCAAATTACTACTCGCCGAGGCTCAAAATGATCCCGTGAAAAAAACGAGATTGATTGGAAGTATCATCGAGAGTATTGCCAAAATTCCCAACACCCTCAAGCGGTCGCTCTACATCAAAGAGGTTTCCCAATTGATGGAAGTGGAAGAAAAATATCTCGTAGCGGAAGCTAACAAAATCATTACCTCTTTAGTCAAGAAGAGTGAAACCCAAAAATTCAACGAAAGAAGACGGCAACAACGAGCACTCCAATCGGAAACGCCTACACCCGATGCTCCCTACGCCCATCCCGAAGTTTTGCCCGAGGATTTGGCAGCAGCCGAAGAAGTAGCCGAAAGAAAAATCAAGCAAATAAAGCCGTCAACGGGTGATACTTTTCAGGAGAAAGATATTATTCGCATATTGGTCACGGGGGGACATTTGATTTTTGATAAGGAGGAAAATATTACCGTTGCGCAATTTATGCTAGCCAATATTCAGGATGTCTTGGAGGAATTTGATGATAAACTTTACCAACGTATCGCCCAACTCAGCTTGACCCGTCTCCTTAATGAGGAGACTATTAATCCACAGTTTTATTTATCAAACGAGGACGAGGAAGTAGCCAAAGTAGCACTCGATCTTTCTAGTTCGCCCAACGAGTTGAGCGAAAATTGGGAAAAGCGGTGGGGGGTCACCTTACAAACCCAACCTAAGCCGGAAGAAAATTTTACGAAGGATAGCGTGCAATCGTTGAAGCGATTCAAATTAGCTAAACTGATTCGGATGGGAAAAAAGAACCAAGAGGAGTTAAAAGTAGCGCAGGAAAATAAAGATATGGAGCAAATGATGACGCTCCTCAAAATGCAACAGAAGTTGGATGGTATGCGCAATGAACTAGCGAAAGAATTAAAGACCGTTGTTTTTAAATGATACCCTCACGGGGGCACTTCCCTTGAAATGTCGTCAACTTAGTGGCAGTCTGGGAGGATAATTTCAAAATTCCCCTCGCAGTTTTCTTTATTTAAAAAAACTTAGCGGGTAATGGTAATTTACCCGCTAAGGCAAGAAAAACAAATGATTTACAAATTCCTATCTACCTTTTTGCTCCTGTTACTTTTAGCTTGTAACAATACATCTACAAATTCTCCAAAAGGAGAATTGTGGACGCTTGTATCGCAAGATATTATGGCTATTGATACGATTTACGCAACGGATACCGTGGGTAATCCCTTGGATCAAATCCTCCGAATTGACACTACGCAGATTCCTTTCAGAGCGAGCCAAAACGAAACTTGGACTTTTACGGGCGATCAGAAGCTCATCATCCAAACACTACTCCGCAATCAAAATACCCATACGGTCGAGTACGAAGTTATCCGAACGGAAACTGGTTTTATTTTTAAAAGGGGAGCCGAAGAAAGGCCTTGTGATATTGTAAAAAAAGACGATAAGGAGATGATCCTGAGTTCAAATGGAAAGATCGTTTTACGACGAAGGTGATAGGGTAAATTCTGGGCATCTCATTTTCCAAAAAATAGTTTATTCCCTTTTTTCAAAAAAAAACAGGAGTTATCTTTACTCATTAGGTAAGATAACTCCTGTTGTGTTTTGTCAATTCGTTATCGAATGGTGATGGATGTATTAGTTATTTTTTCCACCTACTCCAAAATCGTAAGTTAGTTTAAGTAAAGCCCTTCTACCAATCTCAGGCATATTTGGTAAATATCTAAATTTGTTATTCAATAAGTTTGAAGCAGAGGCATCAATAGCCAAGCCAAAATCAAATTTGTAGCCAATAGAAGCATCTACCAAATTACGCGGATCTGTTTTTTCCACTACATCTGGTGTGGAAGGATCATCTGTTGAGAACTGTCCTGCACTTGCTACGTAAGCCTCATCATATTGGAAAGAAATACTCCCTCTAATTCCTAACTCTGGTGTATAATTTACACCTAATCGGAATTTATTTTGAGGAATATTTAAAAAACTAGGAAGTTTTCCTGCAGCCTCATTTCCTACCACTCTTTGCATAAATTCAATATTGTCCACCCAAGAATAGTTAAAGAACGCAGATAAATCGTTAGTGAAATAATACTCTAATCCTAGATCAAATCCAGTATAACTTCTTTCGTCAAATGTTCTATACCCTGCTCCAATATGAACGAATCCATTATCTGGAGATTGGTCAGTTGGTCTAGTCGCAATAAGTGCAGCATCAGCCAAACTTGCTGCTACCTGAGCACCACCTGCTGCGTAGGCACCGATCAAAGAAGGTTCTAACGCAGCGTAAGTTCCCTCTGCCATTGCTTGGGATTGTCCATTAGCTACTAGTGCAGCAATGAACTGATCTCTGATTGAAGCAGCTACTGCAACACCCAGTTCGCTTCCTAATCCAGTATTAGGATCATCCACATTGGGTAGCGTGTAAACTGGTGATATGGCAGTAAACTGAGAGTTGTTTCTTTCTATGATGTGATAAATATCCAACGATACCCCTAGCTTATTTTTGATCAATCCTTTGTATCCAATTTCAAATTGGTCTCCCGTGCTGATTGTAGAAATTGGAGCGTCAATAACGCCTAGTGGAGTATTGTCAAAAATATTTCTTCCGAAAAGTTCTTCTGAATAAAATCCTAAACTATTTGGATCAATTCCATTCAACAAGCTCGTTACCAATGGTTCAAGAGGAGCAGTATTAGGATCAGCTTGTAGTGCTGCCGCAATCTGAGCAGTTACGGGAGCATTTACCGCAGAAAATGCGTAGCCCAGAGGTAATTGGTCTAGCCCCTGAAGAGCTGATCCTCCAGGAATTACCCAAGTGGTAGAAGTATTCTCGTAAGTTTGAGTGGTTTTATTTCCGTATAACCAAATATCTAGCCCTGGAGCAAGAACCGAAAGTGGGAAATCAATATTCAACTGAAGGTTTGAAACCGTAGTATTGGTTCGATTGTAAGAAGCTCTGAACGTATGCTTCGGATTTACTTTATACACTAGGGCTGCCCTAGGTGCGAAAGCTCCATCATCTATAAAATTAAACCGATCATACCTTCCAGCTACAACAAAATCGAATTTATCGCTTAGTTCCATCTTCCCTTGAATGTACGCTCCAATCACTTCATAATTATCATCATCTTCATTCCTTCCGTAAACCAATGACTTGGTATCTTGAGTGGCTAAACGATAATCAGCACCAACTGTCCAGTTAGAATTCAGGAAATCTAAATCTTTGTTGTACTGTAGTTGTGCCTCCAATTGATTTCTGGCTACACCAGAGAAGTTTCCAGTTTGATATAAAAATGTTGGATTATCCTCCGATCCTCCATCATTAGAGACAACGAACACCTGCCCAAAAAGACCACCAGCTTGAACCCTCGCCTGTGCCCAGTATTCGTTGGCTTGTGCCAAACCTTCTCCTTGTTCATTGTAGAAAACAGAAGAAGCCGTATTGAATCCTCCAGAGGTAAATATGCTTAGATTATCTTTTGGTCTAAACTCTAAAGTAGCATTAAAAGCAGCGTTGTACCATTCGTCGCTCATTGGATTGCCATCTTCGTCTTCATCAAGATCATCTATCAAAACTCTTGGCTCACCCAATGGATTAATAAAGCTACCTTCGGCAGTTTCTGTAAGAGCTGGAAAAGTAACCATATTAGAAAACTTGGCAATCTGGGCAGTATCTTCTGGATTATTAGGATCCAGCGTAAATTCATTTCCTCTTCGGTACTGCGCATTAACTTTAAATCCAAACTTGTCACTTACTTTGGTTGCGTGACGTGCTCCGATTCCGAATGTGTTTAACTCTCCTGCCATTAGTTCGACAGTTGTTCCAGGAAAATCTATTGGATTTTTTGTGATGAAGTGAACGACACCTTGGGTAACACCAGGGCCGTACAATGCTGAACCAGCACCGCGCACCACTTCAATTCTTTGTAAATCAATGTTACTAATACCTGCTTGATCCGATTGGAATGTTCCAATACCGGGACCAACTAAACTTCTGTAATCCAAAATAGGAAAAGCACTCGTTCCAAATAAACCAGCACCGCCCCTCATGGAAATATTAATCCTGTTAGCCGATTGCTGTTGAATTTGTACTCCTGCCACATTTATCAGGTTACGGGTAGCATCAGTCGAGTTGGCTGTACTTTCCAATTTTCTAGCGGATAAAACTGAAATAGAAGCTGGTGCTTCTTGTACTTTTTCTCTCCTTCTGGAAGCAGATACGACAACCTCTTCCGTCAAGATACCTTCCGACAAGGTTACATTTACGGGAGCATCTGAGGTCACCTCGATCTCCTGAGTGTTGAACCCCGTGTAGGAAAATACCAATGTAAACGGAAAAGATGCGGAAGTGCTAACGGTGTAGTTGCCGTCTAGGTCAGTTACGTCACCATCGTCGGTGCCCTTGACGATGACGTTGGCTCCGATGAGCGGATCGCCTGATTCTTCGGTCACATTACCCTTGATGGTAGTTTGTGCGGATGCTGCGTTGGTAAGCAGAAGCAGCACCGTGAATAACAGAAAAAATAAATGGTCAAAATTTCGTTTCATAATTAAATAGTTGTTTAAGTTTTTAAAAGTATATTTTGTTTCTACAGTCTAATACAAATTATTAGCATGCAAAGTCTGAAAAAAATCAAACTTTACACTACGTTTCATTTGTTTTTTTAAATTAAATTTTCT
>JBCCJE010000393.1:0-5645 GCA_039027925.1 Bacteroidota bacterium | reverse complement strand
GTAAATTTTTATGGGAAAACTTACCATTTAGACCTATTGGCTAAGCATCAACGGTTTTTAAAAAAATCTAAACGCTTCTATTGATAGGAGAGTAGAAAACCAGCGATAAAATTTGAGTTTCGTCTCTGCTCCCCATCCTGAATAGTCACGTTTAGATTTTTTTAAAAACCGTTGATGCTTAGCCAATAGGTCTAAATGGTAAGTTTTCCCATAAAAATTTACACTAATATATTATCAAAACATAGATCACCCATTGGTGATGACTAAACCGCTTATGAACAAATTTTCTAAAACATTACAAATGAAAAATTTAACGACAAGCACCTTAACCCTCTTACTCCTTATAATTACTGGAAGCCTTTTCGCTCAGGTTAATTATACCGCACAAGATCAAGTGACTACCTATACCGAACCCTTCTTATTTGGATCCAACTTTGGGTACAACCCTCCGTGGCAAGATGAAGATCTGGCCAACATCGCAGCGGGAAACCCTGCGCTGGGTATCGAAGGAGCTGGAGTAAAATCCTCCAGACCTACCCTGCCGGGGTGGTTTATGGAAGAGTACGGATTTGATTTCCGACTAGGTACTTACCAACATTACGATGATCTCGGACTCAAAGAAAATGTCTGCATCGTCGGCTTCCCTTCTGACGACCAAAGAGACCCGACGGAACATTGTCCTGGTATCCAATCCGAGATGTTTGCTAATCTTTATTTACCCATTTGGGATGGTGGCGCCAACGGGACTCCTTACAATGATGATAATTATTACGCAGCCTATTTGTACAAAACAGTTTCCATGTACAAGGACTACGTACGCTTTTGGGAAATCTGGAATGAACCCGGATTCGACTACAGCGGAAACTGCGGATGGAGAGAACCCGGTGATCCTACTTGCAACTGGTGGGACAATAATCCAGATCCCTGTATCAATAAATTGAGAGCGCCAATTCAACACTACGTCAGAACGTTGAGAATCTCGTGGGACATCATCAAAACCCTCGATCCCGATGCTTACGTGATTGTAGCGGGTGTCGGTTTCCCAAGTTTTTTGGATGCCATTTTAAGAAATACCGATAATCCCGTGGATGGTAGTGTGACGCCTCAGTATCCCAACAAAGGTGGGGCGTACTTCGATGTGATGGGCTTCCATTCTTATCCTCACTTTGACGGCACGATGAAATATTGGGACAATAGTTTAGGCATGTTCGTTTACGAAAGACACTCGGACAAGGGTGCTTCGGGAGTACTGAATCGTCAATCAGCTTATCAGAATATCTTAGACAACTATGGCTATGATGGTGTGACCTACCCCGAAAAAGAATGGATCATCACCGAGATCAACGGACCGAGAAAACAGTTTCAGGATTTTGTGGGATCAGAAGAATACCAAAGAAACTTCTTAATCAAAGCAGCAGTCGTAGCGATGAAAAATGACATTCGTGCGATGCACGTTTATAATCTCGCCGAAAGAAAATTATTCAACGAGGCGACGGGTGCGTTTGACTTATTTGGTTTGTACGAAAAAATTAGAGATACGCAACCCTACACGCAAACTAAAACCAATGAGGGAGTTGCCTACAAAACGATGTCTGACCTAGTAGCAGGATCAGAGTACGATGCTGCCCGAACTGCTCAACTAAATTTACCTACCGCAGTTGATGGCGGTGCATTTATAGATCAAGATGGAAATTATACGTATATCCTTTGGGCAAAAACTACACAGGATATGAGTGAAGCTGCTAATGCTACTTATTCTTTTCCCAACAACTTAGGTATCAATTATTTAGAACAAAGAAATTGGGAATATTCCAAGACGTTCGCCAGTTCGCAAGTGGATCCGAGTAACATTCAATTAACGGGAGAACCTGCTTTCTTCACGGAATCTATTTTCTCTACTAATATTTCCGCAGGATGTGCGCCCTTGAATGTTAATTTCCAAGAGCAGTTTGTAGGAACAGCAGCAAGTTACAGTTGGACATTTGATGGAGGTGTTCCAGCCACTTCTTCTTCGGCTACGCCAAATGTCATGTTTCAAGATGCAGGTACTTATCCTTTCACCTTGGAAGTACTAGATGGAGGTGGAAATGTGATCGCCACACAATCTTCCTACATTGTTGTCAACTCTGCTCCAACGGCTGACTTTAATTATACTTTATCAGGGCCAATCATTGTTTTTGAAAATACTTCTTCCGCCAATGCTGAAAATTATACGTGGGTATTTGGTGACGGAAATTCCAGCACGGATGTTTCTCCAACTCATATTTACAATACCAACGGAACATTTACTGTATCCATGGTATCTACCAACGGCTGTGGATCAAGTACTCAGACGGTAACGATTGATGTCAATACTTCTTCGAATTTTCAAATTCCTTACAACGCCAATACAGTTCTGACTCCTTACGACGGCACCTTCCGTCCGGGCACCAACTTTGGTTATAATCCGCCTTGGACAGATATTTCACTAGCTGATATTGCTGCGGGTAATCCTTCGCTCAGCATCAAAGGAGTTGGGGTGAAGGCATCAAGACCTACCCTTCCTGGTTGGTTCGTTGATGAATTTGGATATACTTTTAACCTTCCTAACTACGAGCATTACGATAACTTAGGCATGGAAGAAAATGTCTGTATCATCGGCTTTCCTGGACCTTCGGAGCGAGATCAAGCATTCTACTGTAATGGAGTTCAGTCCGAAATGTTTGCCAATATGTATTCTGACATTTGGGACGGTGGAGCGAATGGTACACCTTATAATGATGATAATTATTTAGCTGCTTATTTGTACAAAATAGTTGACTTGTACGGGGAACATATTCGGTTTTGGGAAATCTGGAACGAACCCGGATTTGACTACACGGGAAATTGTGGATGGAGAGAACCCGGTGATCCCGTTTGTAATTGGTGGGATCAAAACCCCGATCCGTGTGATTACAAATTGCGTGCACCCGTAATGCACTACGTTCGAATTTTGAGAATTAGCTACGAAATTATCAAGACCCTACAGCCCGATGATTACTTAGTAGTAGCGGGTGTTGGTTTCCCAAGTTTCTTGGATGCTATTTTGAGAAATACCGATAACCCAGTAGATGGTAGCGTAACTGCTGATTATCCTAACGGTGGCGGTGCTTACTTTGATGTGATGGGATTCCACGCCTATCCTCACTTCGACGGAACGATGAGATGGTGGGACAATTCAGTAGGTGGATTTGTGTACGAACGGCACTCCGACCAAGCGATTATGAGTATCACTAATCGTCAAGATCTTTACCAAAATGTTTTGAGCAATTATGGCTACGACGGTAATACTTATCCTAAAAAAGAATGGATCATCACCGAGAGTAACCTTCCGAGAAAAGAATTTCAAGATTACATCGGAAACGAAGATGCGCAAATCAATTATATGATAAAAGCGGTAGTGACTTGCTACAAGCAGAACATTCACCAATTCCATGTTTACAATTTAGGAGAGAGAGAAACTTTCAATAGCGCAACGAGAGAGTTTGATCTGATGGGAATGTACCAAAAATTAATTGGTACGCCCGAATATAGCCACGTAGTGAATCAAGAAGGTATTTCTTATAAAACGGTTTCTGATATTTTGTACGGAACAGAATACGATGCTGCCAAAACGGCTGATCTGAACCTGCCTTCGAGTGTGGATGGTGGTGCATTTATAGATGACAACGGAAATTACATTTACGTACTTTGGGCAAGAACGACCGAAGATCAAAGTGAGGTAGCTAATGCGACTTACTCTTTCCCCGGATCTTTTAATTTGTCAAATGTTTTCAAGCGAGAATGGAATTTCTCGGAGACAGGATCAACTACTACAATTGCTCCAAATAACATTGCTCTTACGGGGCGTCCAATTTATCTATTAGAAAGTGAAACGACGATTGTAGAACCAACGGCAATCTTTTTCCCAGACAACAAGGTAGGGTGTGCGCCCTTGACAGTTACTTTTGACGATATGTCTCATTCGGATATTTCATCTTGGAGCTGGACGATTGAGGGGCCTACGGGTACGCTGACTTCTTCGGAGCAAGAGCCAACTTTTACCTTTACCGTCCCCGGTGATTACGTCACTACCCTTGTAGTTGCTAATGCGGCGGGTTCCAATACAACTACTCAAACCATAAAAGTAGATGGCCCACTTACCTCCGCTGGATGGACTTACGTAGTGAATGGAAATGAAATTCAGTTGACCAACACTTCGGTTGGTGGAACAAAATTCTCCTGGGACTTTGGTGACGGTATCGGATTTACGGATCAAGAAAATCCAACTTATACCTACGCTATAGATGGCATTTATAATGTAGGCTTAACCGTCTCCAACTCTTGTGATACTTTTACAGTGGCTCAACTGATCGAAATTGGAGCGGGTTCGGGCGTTCCACCTGTGAGTGATTTTACCATTAATCTCTCTGGTGGTTGTAGTCCTGTAACCATTGATTACATTAATCTTTCCACGAGTGCCATCAGCTATCTTTGGACATTCCCCGGCGGTAACCCGAGTACTTCCACGGATCCTAATCCAACGGTGACTTACAGTACTCCCGGTACTTACGATGCCACGCTGGAAGCGACTAACTCGGCGGGCACGACTACCTTTACACAAACGGCGTTAATTACCGTTTCGGGTATTCCAACTTCCAGTTATACTTACGATCTGAATAATACCCCTACCATTGCGTTTATGAATAACTCTTTGGGCGGATCAAGTTTCTATTGGAACTTTGGCGATGGAAATAACAGCACGCAAGAAAATCCAACACACACTTACGCCGCAGGCGGTGCCTACACCGTGACCCTCAGCGTAGCCAACGGTTGTGGGTCTTCCGAGTACTCACAGATCGTAAATGTGGATGGGAGCAGTTTACCCCCCATAGCCGGATTTAGTTCCGATAATATCAACGGATGCGTACCCGCCACGATCAACTTTATGGATAACTCTTCTAACGCAACGAGTTGGAACTGGTCATTCCCCGGAGGCACTCCAGCTACTTCTACAGAACAAAATCCAGAGGTAATCTACGATGCTGCTGGTGCTTACGATGTCACCTTAGAGGTGAGTAACGCCAACGGAACGGATGTGATTACTCAGACTTCATTTATCAGTATTCAGGATGTTCCGACGACGGATTTCACTTTCACGACTTTAGACTCCTTGGTGAATTTCACTAATTCTAGTTCCAATGCACTTAGTTATACTTGGAGTTTTGGTGATGGCACTTTTAGTAATGAACTGAATCCTGAAAAAATTTACGGAGCACCCGGTATGTACGAGGTTATTTTGACGGCAGCGAATGGATGTGGTTCTACTTCGACTACTTATTTTGTAAATGTAAATTTTGCTTCGGGAGTAGCTCCTGCGGCCTCGTTCACTTCCGATGTGAATGCTGGTTGTGCACCTTTGACTGTTACCTTTACGGATTTGTCTGCTGGAAATCCAACGAGTTGGAATTGGTCGTTCCCCGGAGGTACACCGAGTGTTTCTACCGATCAAAATCCAACGGTAACTTACGATAATCCGGGATCATTTACGGTGACGCTCGAAGCGATGAATACTTTTGGAAATGATATAGCCACGCAGGTGAGTTACGTGACGATTGATAATGAGCCTTTTGCTCAATTTAGTTCAG
>JBCCJE010000392.1:0-5646 GCA_039027925.1 Bacteroidota bacterium | reverse complement strand
GATAATTTTGCAACAAGACAGACTTCCCCTTACCCCATTTCTACACCGTGTAATAAGATTGAACAGTTGCCTCCAGTAATTGGAGGATACTTAGCTGCGTGGCATTCATGTTCAACACATACTTTTTCTGACCTTCTACATACAGTACATGTATCCCGCTAAACATTTGGAAGACCCATCTCATGGTTGGATTTTGTATCGGCTTACCTAATTGGTTGGGTACGGTTTGGTTGGTTTGCTTCAAGGCCTTTCGCAGTTTAAACTGTGCTAAGGTGTACACCAAAAGACATAAGCCCATCACCATTGACAATGCCATGATTCGACGTGGTAAGGATAAGAAAATATAGCTCAATAGAAACATCGGATCTTTCAAAAAACGAAAACCCCTCTCCACTTGCTGTTGCTCATTCTTGTATAAATGCAACCATTCATCTGCCGATAAATTCGATGGGTTGGTATCATTAGTCGCTAAAATAAATTGCGCTTTTCGTTGTATCTGATCTTCGATAGCTTGCTGATGTTGCTCTATGGCTACCGCTTGGAGTTCATAGGCCACTCCGTATGGTACCGCATCGGCTGATTTTCTTCCCCTCCCATAATGCGCCTTAGAAGCGATCTGTATAGTACCTAGATGATGGTAACGCTTTTGACCTTTTTTTACTTGACTTTCATACCAATCCGATACAGCTTGCTAGGCAGCCTCTTGCGTTTCGTACCGCTGCTTCTTCAGCCCTTTGACTCCCTTTGTTAAAAACGCTTTTTCTTGCTTCACTTGTTTTAAGACGGTCTTTTTACTCCGTTTTTGGGCTTGGCAAGACCAAACAATCAGCCATCTTTGCGCTACTGACCCATAATTACTGGCTACTTCTACATATTTGTAGCACTCGGCTTGCTCAGAATCTTGTCACTGTCTTTGCTTATATTGACTTAATTCCTCCCTCGCTTGTTGCAGCGTTTCTGGTACTCGACTTATCCATTGAATCGCCTTGATCCGATTTAGATTTTCTGCACTATACAAAGCACTATCTGCTACGGTGTATCCTTCGTAGGGTTCTTCTGATGCTGACATCTGCTCCATGTAGGCTTCCAATACTTCTGGAAATTCGGTCTTGTCTGTTTTGTTTCCACTTGCTGCTTTGATGAATAGCGGTATCCCCTCCACGTTCGAACTTATCATTTAATATACAAACTGCCGTAGATCATTACGCTTCTGTTTGTTGTACCCCCGCTTTAGTTCTATTTGCCCAGAGGCTTCCTCTCCTCCCTCCTCTCCTGCTTCGTAATTATTATAACTATTACCATGTACCATGAATGTCGTCCCGTCCAAATGACGACTCTTTGTTTTTACCCCGTAGATCTTGATAGATTGTAAGGATACATTGTAAAAAATACGACTCATCCCCGCTTCATAGATAGCATCTAGGGCCGTGCCTAAGTTGTGTGAGTTTACATCCTCTGCTCATACCGCTGATCTTAATAATAATTCTACTGGTTTATCTTTGAAAAAGACGGAGGTTAAATATAAAGTTCGGTTCGCAAAGCCTAAGCCGTTAATTAGCATCGCCTTGGTAGCCATCCCTACACTTAGCTTTACGCTGTTCATCCGAATCCGTTAGCTTATCTATTACTTCCACCAAACCAATTTCTTCGCACACTCCTGCCACAATCCCTAAATGATCTAAATTCTTGGTTGTTATTGTTGTTATTTCCTCCATTGGACTTGCTGTTTTTCATAAACTTAGGACTTTTGGGCAGCTTGTCGCTTAATTCCGCTTTTTTTTGAGGGGGGTAGAAATGTAGGATTATTATTATAGAGAATGTATTTTGATGGTAGGGAAATGGGAAATAGAAATTTACAAAAGGCCTATTCGGTACGAAAAGTAAGGCAATAAAGTTATTGGGTATACTTCAAAAATAAAAAAATATTATTTAGATAAACCAGATTGGCTGATGTTTAATAAGGCAAATTGGGAGTTTTCAGATGAAGGTTTAGTAAGGCTATTTTTAAAATTCTATAACCCTAAAGACAAAGAATTAGATGGAGTAAACCCTTTTATTAGATTAGAAAAGAAAACCCTGAAATTTCTAAGACCCCTATTCCTGCACTTGATCTAATAGAGAAAGGAGGAGGTGAAAAAGTTGATGATAGAGCCTATATGATAGAAGTAGACATAGTTACTAAGAATGGTGAATTAAAAGTTTCTTCTCAAAATCATGGTACTAAAGAAAAGTATGAGAAATTTGTTAGCACATTTAGTCCAAAAAGTTTTGATAATAATAATGAAAACGATGATAACAATTACGGAGTAAGTTTCGATCTTGGAGAATCACAATCCTTTACCGCCTCTTAGTTTACTACAATTGTTTATTTCTTTAATAGAATTGAATTTCCTAAAACCGATAATTTGAATTTTAAAGAGGCTCTTTGGAGTAGAGTATTTTTTAAGGGAGAGATGGTTTTTCCGAATGAAAAAGATTTATGGTGTAATTCATTTCTATTAGAATAGCTATTTAATACATTTTGTTACTCCAAAAACACAAACCCCTGACAATCAACAGATTATCAGGGGTTTTTAGTACCCGAGGCGGGACTTGAACCCGCACGCCCCGAAGAGCACAGGATTTTAAGTCCGGCGTGTCTACCAATTCCACCACTCGGGCGTTTTGATGAAGAATTAATAATAAGGAAAGCCTCCTTGTCATCTTCATAAAAAAAGCCTTCACTATTTGAAGGCTTAGAGCGAAAGACGGGATTCGAACCCGCGACCCCGACCTTGGCAAGGTCGTGCTCTACCAGCTGAGCTACTTTCGCATGATCTTTTGCTTTGGAAATATTGCTTGCTCGTTCGCCTATTTTCAAAGCGACGCAAATATAGAAGTTTTTTTTGCAATTTGTTGGATCGTCGTCAAAAAAAATTTGTGCTTTTTTTTGGGAGTAGCAGCAGATTTTTTTTTGGGAGCCTACGTTTTTGGTTGGCTACCTACTTGAACCGTATAGCTTTTACCGGCGAGATACGAGTAACCATGTACGAGGGAATGATTAGAAAAATCAAAGTAATCAAGAGGGTGCCGATATTGAGGGCGATGACTATCCACCAATTGATTTCGATGGGCGCATAGGCTAGGTAGTAATCTTCTTCCGATAGCTTGACGAAACGAAATGTATCCTGTAGCCAACAGAGAAATAAACCAATTCCATTGCCCCAAGCTAAACCGATCACGATGATGTAGGCAGCGTAGTACAAAAATATTTTTCGAATATTCCAATTACTATGACCCAATGCTTTCAGAATACCAATCATATTGGTGCGCTCCAAAATCAGTATCAAAAGTGCCGTCATCATATTGATAATCGCTACGAGCAGCATCAGCGCAATGAGCACCTGCTCGTTGGTATTCGTTAGTTCTAACCAATCAAAAATACTTCGATTTTTATCCTTGATGGATTGAGCGTAAAGATTGGCAGGTAGGATGTCCAGATAAATGTGTTCAGCCATTGGCTTCAAATCATCAATGTCGTCCAAAAATACTTCAAACCCTCCTACTTGCTCTTCCGTCCATCCCCGTAGTTTTTGAATTTGCCGAATGTCCACCAAGGCAATCACCTTGTCGTACTCAGCTAAACCCGTTCGGTATATGCCCGCTAGTTTAAATTTCCTCGGCGCTTGACTTTCTTTTTTCACAAAATAAATCGTAAAGGTATCCCCCACTTTCAGGTCTAATCTTTCCGCCGTGATTTCGGATAGGATAATTTGTCGGGATACCATTGAGTCCGTCACGGTGAGTGGTTCACCCGCTACCAGAAATTTTTTGAGGTACTGCCAGTCAAAATCTTTCCCGATACCTTTCACGACGATACCCTCTATTTCATTTTTCGTTTTGATGACACCCGGGCGGGTAGCAAAAACTTGAATATGCCTAACCCCTCCTTTGGTCACTTTTTCGATAGTTTGATCTTCATATACCCTACCGAAGAGTTCAAGAAAATCTAGGTATTTCACCTTAGTAATGGTATCGAGCGATGGATAGAAATCTTGGTTGACATCTACAGGAAATTCATCGTTCGTCAGATTGGCCGTACTGGTGTCCGTGATGTGCACGTGTCCCCAAAATCCAAAAATCTTATTGCTAATCTCACTTTTAAAGCCACGAATCAAAGCGGTAGCAACTACCATGACAGCCACACTCAGCGCAATCGCCACAATGGCAATGCGTATAATCAATCTGGAAAAAGATTGTTTTCCCGACTGAGCAACTCTGGTAGCTATGAAATATTCGAGATTCAATAGATGACTTTTTGATGATGGCTTTCCTACATTAAACCGCAATGCTATGAAAATATTTTTTCCCAAAAAAATAAAAATCCTAATGAATCATTCAAAGGTCAAAAATGTTGGGAAATATTCATCCTTTTATAATATTTCCTAACTTTACGGCTTAAATTTTCCAAAAATACAATCAATGAATTTTATCGAAGAACTTAAATGGCGGGGCATGCTGCACGACTCCACTCCCGAAGTGGAGCAGCACTTAAACGAAAAAATGAGAGTGGGGTACATCGGTTTTGATCCTACGGCACCTGCGCTGACTTTGGGTAATTTTGTTCAAATTATGATTTTAAAATTATTTCAACTGTCAGGTCATAAGCCCGTGGTATTGATGGGCGGCGCAACTGGTAGAATCGGCGATCCTTCGGGCAAGGACAAAGAACGGCAGCTAAAATCCTACGAGGAACTTGACAGTAATTTAAAATCGCAGCAAGCTACTTTTTACAAATTTCTAGATTTCGAAAGCGGAGAGAACGCCGCCATCGTACGCAACAATCTCGACTTTTATAAAGACATGAACGTCCTAGATTTTTTGAGAGATGTAGGAAAAACTTTGACTGTCAATTATATGATGTCTAAAGATTCCGTCAAAAATAGATTGGACACCGGGCTTTCGTTTACGGAGTTCAGTTACCAACTTTTACAGTCCTCCGATTTTCAGAAATTGATGGAAAATGATGAAGTGTCTCTTCAAATGGGTGGCTCCGACCAATGGGGCAACATCACTTCGGGTACAGAATTCATTAGGAGAAACCTCGGTGCAAAAGCCTACGCCGTCACTACTCCCCTGCTGACCAAGGCGGATGGGAAAAAATTCGGAAAGTCCGAAGAAGGCAACATTTGGCTTGATGCTACGATGACTTCCCCGTACAAATTTTACCAATTTTGGATTAAGACTGCTGATAGCGACATCAAAAAATTCACGCGCTACTTTACTTTAAAATCGAGGGATGAAATCGAGCAGCGGGAAGTAGAAAACGCAAACAACCCCAACGAACTGAAAAGGCTACTAGCAGAAGAATTGACAATTAGGGTACATGGTCAGGAGGCTTACGAAGCTGTTATGCAAGTTTCCAATATGCTATTTGCAAAGGCAAGTAAAGAGACCTTACTGAACCTCGATGCTAGTGCACTTGAGACCATCGCCGATGAAATTCCTAGCTTCACCGTGAGCAGGGGAATGATTGAAAATGGTATCAACATCATTGACCTACTAGCAGATCATACCGACATCGTAGCGTCTAAAGGAGATGCGAGGAGAGCCATAAAAAATAATGCGGTATCTGTCAATAAGGATAAAATCAATAATCGTCAAACG
>JBCCJE010000391.1:0-5663 GCA_039027925.1 Bacteroidota bacterium | reverse complement strand
CTTCTTTCCGGGCCTTCTCCCATTCGGTAAGTTAGTCCCGCCGTAAATAGATCGGAAAGAAGCAGAGGGGAATCCATAGATATACTTCTCGGTACACAGATCAACCAAAATTTACTCTTCGGGATTTCTTACGATATTACGCTTACGGAAATTAGAGAATACGCCAGCGGAACTATAGAAGGAGTAGTCAGGTACTGTTTGAGCAAAAAAACAGCAAGAGGAGTAAACCTCGCTAATCCTAGATTTTTTTAGAAAAATCATAGTTCCTTACTTTTGTCAATCTCGAAGGTAGTCCTACGTATCGTATCTGAATACGCAACCCTTTTTTATATCTACGTTTACTACACCTCGTAGCCCTGCAAATTTTGAATACAGGGTAATACCTCAAACTTTTGATAGGGTCGTGCCTGTTTGAGTTATATAAATTTAAATCTGGAGGTATGCTAAATCTTAAAGATTTGCCATATCTGACTATGGAGCTTTTCTTCATCCTAAAATGTGCCGTCCCTGGGACGATACCTACCTACCAGCCCGCTGGTAGGTATAACAACTAGGTGAGGTAGCCAAAGGTCAAATTGAATGATCTATAATCTTTTCATCCTTTCGGGATTAAGCGGGCAAAGATGGTAGCTACATTCGCTCAATTTGATGAATCGTAAATATATTATTATAACATTTAGAAAAAAGCGTGGCTAGGGTTACTTTAGGCAGCGTCAAAAATATTACTAAAACATGCACGACCCTAATAAAAGTTGGAAACTGCTAGATAAGAACTCCAGCTAGTAAATTAAAACCGTTCACCGAGAACGCTATCAAGTTAACAACATGCACCTGCCCCCCTCCCGACAGAATGTTTATTTTAATGTGCTCGTTTTCACCTTTATGATTTTATCTTTGTTTGATAATTAGAGCCTGAGCAAAAAAGCCAACTCAATTTTTACATTTTATAATCATCAAACAAAGCCATGCGGACATTTTTATTTTCAATTATTATCCTTTTTTTTAGTGCTACGTTAACCGCCCAAAATCTCTGGACAGACGTCGCACCGCAAGCCATTACATCCCTCCAAGACGATCAAATCCGACCACTTCCTCACGCTTACCGAGTAGTTAATTTGGACTTGGATGCCCTGAAAACGGTACTCCAAAGTGCACCAATGGAGTTTTCGAATGCGGCTAGGAATAACCCATTATTGATAAAACTTCCCTTGCCAGACGGTACTACGCAGACCTTCGAAGTAGCGGTATCTCCGATGATGGAGCAAGGCTTGGCAGATAAATTTCCCGACATCAAAACCTACATTTTACAAGGTGTGGATGATAAAACGGCCTCGGGTAGAATGGACATCAACCCCAATTATTTTCATGGTTACATTATCTCCGCTCGGGGATCATTTATCATAGACCCTGCGGGCAATCACTACATTAGTTTTTTTAAAAAAGATCAACACCTCCAAAAAAACGTAAAATCGGACTGCGGGCACGACCATGCTGATACCAATGATGTGGATCAAGTGGCGTTGCGAACATCCTCCTCCGTTGGTGAAAATTTAAGGACTTACCGCTTTGCTACCTGTACAACTGGCGGCTTTGCACAATTTCACGGTGGTACTACCGATGCCGTCATCGCTGCTTTGGTTACGATCATTAATCGGCTCAATACCGTTTACGAGAGAGATATTGCCGTGCGTTTGATCTTGGTTGCCGAAAACGATCAACTCCTCTTTTTTGATGATGCTACCGACCCTTTTACGGGGGGAAATACAGGAGCGATGATTGGTCAAACTACTTCCGTCATCAATGGTATCATCGGAGCGGATGCCTATGACATCGGACACGTAGTGGATGATGGTGGTGGTGGTCTAGCGCAGTTACAGTCTGTTTGTGGCAACGGAAAAGCACGAGGGGTAACGGGGATTTTTCCTCCAATCGGTGATTTAATGGCTGTTGAATATTTGGGACACGAGGTAGGACATCAGTTTGGCGCCAATCATACTTTTAATAACTGTGGTGGAAACGAAAATCAAGGAACTGGTTTTGAACCCGGAAGTGGCTCAACGATCATGTCCTACTCGGGACTTTGTGGGACGACGAATAATGTTCAACTTACGAGCGATGATTACTTCCACGGGATTTCTGTTCAAGAGATGCTAAATTTTATTGACAATGGTGGTGTCAACTGTGCGGAATTGATTCCTACTAACAATACTCCTCCAACGGTAGAAGTTATCGAAGGAGGATTCAGTATTCCCATCAGTACTCCTTTCGAATTGACGGCTATATCCACGGATGCGGAAGGTGACGAACTAACTTATTGCTGGGAACAATTCAACAGCGGGCCGCAAGTACCACTCGGAGAACCTTCGGGTTCTGCTCCTCTGTTTAGAACATTTGATCCAACGACTTCTCCCACTCGGGTTTTTCCCGCCATAGAAAGAGTCATCAATAATAATCTTTATTCTGCTAGAGAATACACGCCTGATTACGAAAGGAGCTTGGCATTTAATGTAACGGTAAGAGATAATAATGCAGGGGCAGGCGGAATTGCTTTTGATGGATTGTCTTTCGAAGCTACCGAAACGGCAGGGCCTTTCTTGGTAGAATATCCCAACGAAGCAACGATTTGGGAAGTTGGGCAATGGCTCGAAGTACTCTGGGATGTTGCCAATACGGATAATAATGTGGTTAACTGCCAAAAGGTAAATATCAAACTTTCGGTGGATGGAGGATTCACGTATCCTTACACCTTGATTACGAATACGGCCAACGACGGTAGCGAATTTATCTCCGTTCCGAACGTAGTGACGAATCAAGCGAGGGTTCGGGTAGAAGCAGCGGACAACATCTTTTTTGACATTTCTAACAATAACTTTACAATTGATCCACCGTCACAGGAAGGCTTTGCTTACTTCGTGACGCCGAATGCCCAAGAGATTTGTTTACCCACCCAAACCTCCATTGATATTGTGACCGAATCGCTCTTAGGATACGACGAGCCCGTCACTTATAACATTGTATCTACATTACCTAGTGGAGTCGTTCCCAACTTTAGCGCAAACCCAGCGTTGCCATCCGATGGAAGTGTACTTTCGCTCGATATGGATGCCTATAATCTTTCGGATACTTTTGATGTCGTGATTGAAGCTATTGCGCCCGGTGTGGATACAGCTTATCGAACGGTGACTATCCGAACCATCGGAAATGACTTCTCGGATTTGGCTTTGGAGCTTCCAATTGACGGGGAATCGGGCGTTCCCGAACTGCAAGAATTTAATTGGAAACGCTCCAATCAGGCCGATCAATATTTAGTACAAATAGCGAGAAGCCCGACTTTTGATCCTGCGACCATGCACGCCGAGCAGATCACGACGGATACCTTTTTTGTGCTGCCCGTACAGTTGGACATTAATACCGTTTATTACTGGCGTGTACGCCCCTCCAACGAATGTGGATTTAGTGATTTTGTGGACACGAGGGCTTTTCACACCATTGTATTTTCCTGCGAAAAATTTGAAAATAACGACTCGGAAACAATTGCCTCCACGGGCTTAGCTACCGTAGAAAATAAAATTACGATTAACTCGGGCGGAACGATAAGTGACTTGAATGTCTCCAAAATTAAGGGCTTCCATAACAACATGAACCACTTGGACGTCTCATTGATTAGCCCCGAAGAAACCGAAGTGCTTTTGTTTTCTAACAAATGTCTGCTCACTACTAATTTTGATTTGGGGATGGATGACGAAGCCGCCGTCAATGTTCAATGTCCGCCTACGAATGGTACTTTCTTTTTGCCAGATAATCCCCTTTCTGCGTTCGACGGAGAGTCAGCCGAAGGAGAGTGGATACTGCGTACGCAAGTAAATAATACCGCAGGTAGTGGCGGGAAAATACAAGAATTTCATTTGACGATATGTTCGGATGTGAGTTTGAGTCCACCTGTTTTGATTACCAACGAAGTGCTCCCCTTACCGCCCGCTTCGGGTAGAGCGATCACGGGAGAGTTTCTGCTGACGGAGGATGCTAACAATACTCCCGCAGAATTGATTTACACGGTGGTAAGTGCCCCCGCGCACGGGCAATTATTCTTTTTGGGAACGGAGATTAACCTCGGTGATACGTTCCGACAAAGTTCCGTTAGTGCGGGCAACGTCACCTACGTTCACAATGGAGACAACAATCAATTCGATGCGTTTACATTTACCGTTACCGACGGCGAAGGTGGGTTTATCGGAACACCGCAGTTCAATATCGAAATTGACCCCGATGCGGTAGTGAGCGTAGATGATCTTTTAGATGAAAATGAGATTCGAATTTTTCCCAATCCAAACGATGGTAATTTTAATGTACTTTTTGAAAAACCCATTTTTGAGCAATTGAGGATCAATATGTTCAATGTACATGGTCAGTTGATTTTGGAGCAAAATCTAGACGAAGTGATCGCCAATATCAACATTCAAACGCAAGATTTACCAGAGGGAATTTACTTTTTAAGAATAGAAACGAGAGACGAGTTTGTAGTGAAAAAGATGTTTGTAAAATAAACGGGTGTTGAGTAAAAGTGGTTGATAGATAGTGTATCGGATGAATATCGTCAACTTAGCGGTAGTCTGCGAGGGTAGTTTCAAAATTACCCTCGCAGTTTTCTTTAATTTTATCCTGGTCTGAAGATATGCCAAATCTTCGAGATTTGGCATATCTGGTTTCAACTGATTCCACCCACCACCTAACCACTCACCTGTCCGTAGATCAGCCAAAGTGCCATGATCCCAACCACACTCGAAATAGTGATATTCCAAGTTCGCTGTTTTATTTTCAAAAAATCCATTGCGAGGTAGGCTACCAATAAGATAATGGCTACAATCATCAATTGTCCAAATTCGAGTCCCACATTAAAAGCAAAAAGTAACCAAACCAGACTTTCTTCCTGATCAATTATAGATTTTAAATAATTAGAAAAACCCATCCCGTGGATGAGTCCAAAAAAGAAGGCGAAGAAATAATTGACAAAGAGCTGCCGGGTCAGGTAAGCTACTTTTCCTGGAATAATCTTGCTTTCCAGAGGCTGATTCGATTTTGAAAAAATATTATAAAGGCAAGTCAGCACAATCGTCACGGGGATTAACAATTCAATTACATCTTGCGGAAATTTGATCAGATCCAAAGCTGCCAACGCAAGCGTCACCGAGTGACCAATCGTAAAAGCAGTCACCAAAATAGCCACCCGCTTCCATTCGCTGATTCGATAAACGGCGCATAACGCCACCACGAAAAGGATATGATCGTACGCTTCTAAGTCTGCGATGTGCTTCATTCCAATAGTGGCAAAAGTCCAAAAGCCTGATTGCATAATTATTTTGTCTGTTTTCACAAAAATAAAAACATGGGGCATTAAAAAGAGGCTTTTGGGGTATAAAAATTAGGGGAGGTGATCGGTATTTTACCTTTAATTTAGGCGCAAATAAAATACTATTTCGAAAAATGACCAATGCAGACCTATACTTTGAGATAAGAAAATTGATCCTAGTAGTAGTTCAATATAAAAATCATTAATAGGGTAAAACAGTTGATAGTATTCCTACGCATATGAGATACCTCTAATATGTTCGATACGTAAATTAATACATTTATGTCAATCCAAAAACGAATTTGATCATTGGCTG
>JBCCJE010000390.1:0-5664 GCA_039027925.1 Bacteroidota bacterium | reverse complement strand
GGATTATGGATTGTCATTCATAATCCATAATCCTAAATCCATAATCTTTATCACCAAGTTTTTTGCATAGGATGAGCCTCGGTATTAAAAATCGTATTTTTGAAATCCAATTTCTTTTGATCGCTAGCCAGTAAAAAAGCGTACTTCATCGTCTCTGCTAAAAAGAAACTTTGCATGTCGTCTTTTTTCTCCATCGTTCTGATGTCTTCCAGCTCTGCGTAGGCATCTTCCGTCTTACAATATTTAACGATACTTTCGAACATTGTTTTCCCCATTTCAAAATATTTTTTATCTCCCGTGTGGTGAAAGAGATAGGCAGCCGATTCTATATTCTCGGGACGCAGGTAGTAAGCCCCCGAAAGGACTTCTCCTTTGGCATAATCGTATTGTTCAGGTTCGATTTTATTTTCTTTCCAAAATTTATAACAAGACGCTTGCACTTGCTTTGCCGTTTCCAGATCACCACCTAGGGCTAGCATGGCCGGCATAAAAGCATCCAATGCCCCGAATTGGGTACGGATGCGCTCTCCGGTGTCCATGTTGACATGACTGTACCACCAGCCACTTTCTGTTTTATCTAGTAAATATTTGTTAACGCCCTTGATGCTTTCGTCGTATTTTTTGCGGTAATCATCATCTTCAAAAAGAATCGCCATCTTTAATAAATACTCGTAGTAAGAATCAATCATCCCACTGATGTGGCTGTCCGTATTATTCCAAGTACCTTTATCTACATCAATGACAGTTCCCACTAGGTTGGTCTCGGGAGATCGTTTATCGTAAAGTACCTGCATCGCTTGATCTGCTTTTGCTCGATATTTATCATCACCCGTTAGTTTACTTAGCATGGCAAATTCTAACTGAAGCGTTCCTATTTCGGCGGGGTTATTCAGATGATCGCTAGTAGCACCCGTAGCGAGATTGACCATTCGGTAAGGCATCTTCGTTGGAGTTTCAAAAGCAGGAAGCAGTCTATCTCCGAGATCTTTAGCTAGTTCTAAGAATTTCGGATCACCGTCCATCTGGTAGGCAGCAATAAGACCACCGAGTATGCGGATTACGATTTCGAAAACCTGAACCTCCATGTCGTAATCAAAAGTCAGTTTTTCTAAAATCAATTTTTTACACTCCTTGGCTTCATCTTCCAAATCCATGAGCAGCATGGTATCGTAAGCATCAATAGGTGTCATCAGTAGGGAGTGCTCGTACCAGTTGGACCCTTGCTTGGTGAGTGGCTTCAAGCCATCCATTCCCCAAGCGTATTTTTTGTAGCCATTCCAAGCGTGAACAAATTCGGCCTTGACCTGATCTGCCATCGCTTGTTTTTCTTTAGTAAAATTATCATCTACTGTTACTTCCGCCGCTACTTTTTTTTCGGGTGCAGGGGCATTTTCACAGCTAAAGAAAAAAGTGAAGAGTAGTAGGAATAAAAATCTTGGTTGCATAGTTTTTAAGTTGGTATTTTAAATTTTCGGTTGATTACCCATTTCTAATTCTAGCGTTCCGCCACTCATCAAATCGTCGTGGGTGATAAAATATCTATCATCTTTTTTTCCATTCCATGTGATGGATTGGATATACTTGTTTTCGTCGGAGACGTTCTTTGCAATTAATGTAAATGTTTTGTTATCATCTACGGGGATTTCGACTTTTTCGAACAGCGGGCTACCCAATTGGTACTTACCATCGGCGGGGTTAAATGGATAAAATCCCATTGCGCTGAAAACGTACCACGCTGACATCTGCCCACAATCTTCGTTGCCACACAGCCCAGTAGGCCCATCGTTATATTGGGTATCCATAATCTCTCGTAGGATCGCTTGGGATTTGTGGGGTTTTCCAGCAAAATTATAAAAGTAGGCAATGTGGTGGCTCGGCTCATTGCCGTGCGCATACTGACCAATCAATCCCGAAATATCCGCCGAGGCATTATCTCCTTTGATCTCTGAATCCATCGTGAACAAAGAGTCTAACTTTTGGATAAACTTGTCGTTGCCGCCGTGCAGTTGAATCAATGCTTCGGGAGCGTGGGGGGTGAACCACGAATGTTGCCAAGCGTTTCCTTCGGTATATTCCGCCGTAGCAAAATCGTGACTAGAGTACTGAGGATCAAAAGGAACTTTCCATTTTTGGTTGGCATATTTTGCTCGCATAAATCCCGTGGAGGCATCGAATAGCGGTTCGTAACTTTTAGCCCGTTTGGAAAAAAGTTCGTAATCTTCTTCTTTGCCGAGTGCCTTCGCCATTTGTGCGATACACCAATCGTCGTAAGCATATTCCAAAGTTCTCGTTACGGACTGACCCGCTTTGTCGTAGGGAATGTAGCCGTATGCTCGATAAAAATCCGTAGCTCGGATATTTTGCATCGCACTCTTTTTCATGGCCTCGTATGCTTTTTCTACATCGTATTTTCTAAATCCTTTCAGGTAAGCATCTACGATTACGGGTATCGCATGGTAGCCCGTCATGGTGTTAGTTTCGTTAGCTAACAAATCCCACACGGGCAGCAAGCCATACTCATCGTAGTGCGCTAACATTGATTTTACAAAATCATTAATCTTATCTTTTTGGGTAATGGTGTAGAGGGGATTAGCAGCTCGGAAAGTATCCCACAGGGAAAAAATACCGTAGCGAGTGTAACCAGTACTTTGTTGGGTCTTTCCATCTACACCTTTGTAATTTCCATTCGCATCGGTCATCATCACGGGGGCTAGGCAAGTTCGGTACAGCGAGGTGTAGAAGATTCTTTTGAGTTCATCGTCGGAAGTCTCAATCTTAATTTTTGCTAATTCCTTTTCCCATTTTTCGTTAGCTGCCTTTTTCGTTTTTTCAAAGTCCCAATTCGGTATTTCCTCTAAAGCTGCAATCGCCCCCGCTTCGTTGGCGGTGGAGAGACCTACTTTTATCTTTAAATTTTCAATAGCTCCGAAATTCAATTGCGTACGCAAAC
This sequence comes from Bacteroidota bacterium, assembly GCA_039027925.1. Classification (GTDB taxonomy): domain Bacteria; phylum Bacteroidota; class Bacteroidia; order Chitinophagales; family Saprospiraceae; genus CAJQQY01. Next base: position 2,714 of record JBCCJE010000390.1, on the reverse strand, counting down.
TTTTTCCCTTATAATTATTGGCTTGCGGTAGGGTAGTGGTGCTGTCGGCAATTTGGTGATTAGTGAAAGGTTGATCTAAACTTACCGCAAAATAAACCCGCTGATCTTTTGCCCAACCTTTGGAAAATCTATATCCCGTCATCATTTTTTTATCCGAAAAAAAACGCAACTGGGTTTCCATCGGAGCATCCCAGTTGATCGCAAATCCCAAATCTAACAAGACACTTGCATCTTTACCTTTGGGAAAATTATACTGGTGTAAACCCACTCGATCCGTGGTGGTCAGTTGTACTTGAATCCCATTATCTAATTTCACCTCGTAAAATCCGGGTGACGCATTTTCATTGTTATGAGAAAAACTCGCTGCGTACACACTTTGCTTTGGTACTGATTTTTTAGAAAAATCAATTTGCTCTTGGGTAGGCATCATAGAAATATCGAGAAGGTCGCCGATGCCCGTCCCGCTCAAATGCGTATGACTAAATCCCACGATGGTGTCTGATTCCCAATTGTAACCAGAGCACCAATCCCATCCTTGCGTTCCATTGTCGGGACTCAATTGTACCATACCAAAGGGTACTGTAGCCCCTGGATAAACGTGCCCGTGATTGGCAGTTCCCATGAATGGATTTACGTACTGCGTTAGTTTATCTTGATCGGAAGTTGAAGTAGATGAAGATTCGTTTTGACAGCTATAGATAAAGGATAGCGATAACAATATTGAGATGATATGAATGGAACTTTTCATAAAAAATTTTGAAAAACACAGATGAACAGAACTGTCCATCTGTGTTGAAGGCATAAAACTGTATGAAGTGCTAATTTGAATATCAGGAATTAAATAATTGTAATTGCTCTGTTATAAAAGCCACCAATTATTTTTATTCCGTTGTTCTACTTTTAAAAACTCATCTTGAAATTAATTATGAATTGAAAATTATGAATTATGAATGATACCCAGTCGCTGAATTTAGTCGTAGATGTAATTCATAATTCATAATTCATAATTCATAATTAAACCTACTGATCCCACCAGACTGGAACAGTCAACTGCGTAGAAAAATCTATCGTCATGTTCTGTCTAGCTAGGGCAGCGTCAATGTTGGGGTTCAATCCAACTTCACTGTCAGGATAAGTCATTCTTCTTGGAATTTGACCACCCGTAACGTTACCGGGATAGTTAACGGGAGTCAACGTTGGGAATCCAGTTCTTCTCCAGTTAGCAAAAGTCTCGTATTCATTCAAGAAGGTCGCTGCCCAGTACTGCCATCCAATTTGTTCGAAAGTATCGTCGAACGGATTAGCAGCTAGGTAAGCATCAACGGTAGCATCATCTACCACGAATGAAGCATTATAGATGTCGTACTGCTGCATGGCACCTCTGACCCCATTATTATAGTGTTCTTCGGCACTGCCCGTAGCCCATCCCCTTTTGATAGCTTCCGCAATTAGGAATTGGGTCTCCGCATAAGTTTGGAAAACCATTGGAGAGGCAACTTTAACTAGCAACGGATTGAAAGAACTGAAATCATCCGTAGTAGTTCCAGTAGGATTATCTTGGATAGTTGTTTCGTCCAGTCCATTAGGCATTCCATTGTGTCCACCGCCAGCAACGGGAGTCACTCCGAAAATATCCAATCGAGCATCACCCGTGCTTTGCATCCAGTTCACGAGCGTTGCACTTAATCGTGGACAATCATCACCGAAGCCATTGTCTTTGTCTAATACCTCGCCAATACCATTTCGATTGATACCTTCTGGTCCAGCCGTGTGTTCAATAAAGGCAATGTCAGCGTTGCTTTCCATTACCCCATTATTAATGGCTTTAGTTGCCCACTCTTGCGCTAGACCAGCATCTGCTTCCGTTAGGCGCATCGCTAGACGTAACATCATAGAGTTACCAAACTTTCTCCATTGTTCGGCATCTCCACCGTACAATAAATCAGCATCACCAAATCCATCACCGTCGGACAACATTCCAATTCCCGCTTCAAGCTCATTCAACATATCTCTGTAAATGTCTTGTTGAGCATCGTAGGCTGGAAAATCTACTCCTTCCAAAAATCCTTTACCCGCTTGGAAATAAGGTATATCTCCGTAAAGGTCAGTCAAGCGGTGAAAGATTACCACTCTCCAGATTTTCGCCATACCTAACATCGCTTGATCTGCACCTTCGGTAGTTTCCAAAGTATTAATCAAGTCTTGCATATCTTTGACTTGCTCGGTGTAAGCCCGATCAAAAAGCGATGAAGCGTAGCCTCCATTGTAGGTGTACTTATCACCCGTCCAGTAGCCACAGGTCGCAGCGAAGTGCTGCATCATCATGGAAGAATAAATTAAATTGGCTCGCCAATTCTCGTATCTTCCTCCCGAGGTTCTCAATTGAACCCACGTAAATTGAAAATTAGGATTGATAGCATTAGCTGCTGTCGGGTTGACATTTGTTTCGCTAAATCCATCATCGCACGAAGTATGCAATACTAGAAAGGCTGCTACCAATAGAATATATTTTGAAAATTTCATTGATATAATATTTTAAAATTACTTTACAAAAAGTAATAATTCTACAAATTAAAATTTAACTCCAATATTTAATTGGAAAGAACGTGTCTGAGGTACACCAAACATTTCTAAGCCTTGTGCATTACCTGCCGTATAAGTTGATTCTGGATCAATATTATCTACGACACTATACAGTAAGGCTAGATTTCTTC
>JBCCJE010000389.1:0-5682 GCA_039027925.1 Bacteroidota bacterium | reverse complement strand
TAGCGATGGTTGGCGTTAGTCAGGGTGGAGGATTGGGCATCAGTATAGCGGGATTAGATGACCGAGTGAAGCTGCTAGACTTTAGCAATCCTACGATGAGTCAAAATGCGGGATTGCACCATGATCGGGCGGGTGGGTTTCCAAATTGGATTAAAAGGTCTCGACAAGATTACGGAACACTCGCTCACGAATTGGCGACGATAGCCGCTACTCGGTATTACGATGCCATGTTTTTTGCGAAAAGATTTGAAGGATCTGTTTTTGTGGGATTGGGTTACGAAGACTTGGTCACGCCGGCCGCAACGGGATTTGCGAGTTCGAATAATTTACGAGGCCCTAAAATCCTTGTTCACGAAACTCAACTAGGTCATCCACATTCGCCCGAATATTGGACGAGGCGGTTTGACTTATTTAGAAGATATTTTCCATCCACCTTAACTACCGCTCCTCATCCATTTGCCAATACTACGATAGGATATGCGGTTAGCGCAGGTGACAACGTAGTAGCTGCCAGCAATACGGTAGTTTTATCAGGTACTATTGAAAACGAAACGGTGGTGAATGATCCTAATATCAATGTGCATTGGCGAAGAATTTCTGGGCCAGGAACTGTTAGCTTTAGTGACTCTAGTTCTTATAATCCAATAGCTACATTTAGCAATTCGGGAACTTACGTTTTACAATTTTTGGGAATTGACAGTTCGATGTTGAGTACTGATGATAAATTCTTTTCTCTTTCCGATCACCTTACCGTGACGGTGCAAGGGACAAATTTGGATAGTATTCCGCCTACGGCAAATTTATCTACGCCCCTAGATACGGTAGATGGCGACTTTGTGGTAACGGTATCTTTTTCGGAAGATATTACTGGATTGACGGCAGACGACTTTATGATTACTAACGGAACGGTCTCATCACTAACGGGGACGAACAGCATTTATACTTTTACTGCTTCGCCCGACACGGCAGGAAATGTAACAATACTTTTACCAAAAGAAACCGTGGTGGATTTTGCGGGTAATGAAAATGATGAAGACTCCAATACGTTGTCTATTTTTTACGATCTACCCAGTACGGGAGATTGCGTTGTGCCTATCAATTTGGCGTTGAACAAACCAGCCACGCAGCACAGTACACAATTTAATGCGGAGGCTTCTCGTGCCAACGACGGAAATACCAACGGTGATTTTTGGAATGGAAGTTCTACCGCTTTGACCAATTGGTCAAACCATACTTGGTGGGAAGTGGACTTGGGAATCATTTCAAATATTGACTCCATCAAAATTTGGAATCGAACGGATTGTTGTCAAAATATTTTTCAAAACTATTACGTCTTCGTTTCCAACAATCCTTTTACATCTACGGGATTAAACAGTACGATCAACCAAGCAGGGGTGAGTAGTTTTTTGGAATCAGACATTGCGGGGACACCGACTTCCATCGAGATCAATCAGCAGGGGCGATACGTCAGAGTTCAATTAGCAGGAAGTGGATTTTTGGGCATTGCAGAAGTAGAAGTTATGGGATGTATTGCGAGTGGTGGCGATCCTTTGGAGCAGACGATCAGCTTTGATAATCTTGATGATAAATTCACCACGGACGCTCCTTTCCAGATCGCTGCAACTGCTAATTCGGGATTGCCCGTTGCTTTTGAAATTGTCTCTGGACCAGCGACTATTGCTGGAAATGTGATTACGTTGGACGGAACGGAGGGGACAGTTGTCGTCGAAGCTACTCAGGCGGGGAACAGCCAATTCAACCCAGCTACTCCTGTTCAACAAACTTTCGAAGTGATCGAACTACCGCCTAGCAATTGTCAGTCTGCCATCAATCTTGCACTCGGAAAAACGGCTACCCATTCCTCTACGCAGTTTTTTGCGGAAGCCAGTAGAGCCAACGATGGCAATACTGATGGAGATTTTTGGAACGGCAATTCGGTAGCCTTGACCAACTGGGAAAATAATGCGTGGTGGGAAGTGGACTTAGGATTTATCGGAGAAATAGAAGCTATCAATATCTGGAATCGAACTGATTGTTGTGAAGGTCTGTTGAGCGATTATTACATTTTCGTGTCTGACGTTCCTTTTAATTCTACAAACTTAACTACCACTCTGAATCAAGCGGGCGTGTCGAATTATTTTAATGAAACCATAGCCAGCACGCCCACCGAAACCTTAATCAATCGAACGGGGCGGTACGTTAGAGTTCAGTTGGCTGATGCTGCTTTTTTAGCTATCGCCGAAGTGGAAGTCATGGGATGTGTAGCTGCGGGAGGTACACCCATCAATCAGACGATCACTTTTGATCCTATCCAAGATGTGACTTCCAATACTGCGCCCTTTCCAATGAATGCTTCGGCAACTTCTCTTTTGCCCGTTACCTTTTCCGTTCTTTCGGGACCAGCGACAATCGTCGGTGATGTAGTTACCCTTACGGGAGATTTGGGAATTGTGGAAATAGAAGCCACGCAATCGGGAAATGCCCAGTACAATCCCGCCCCTCCGATCATCCAATCCTTTGAAGTAATCGAACCTCCCGTGAGCAACTGCGCCGCCACGGCTAACTTGACCATTGGAAAAACGGCTACTCAATCTGGAACTCAATTTGGAGCCGAAGCGAACCGAGCAATAGATGGCAACACCAACGGTAATTTTTGGGCAGGCAATTCTTGTTCCTTGACGGATTGGGTGACCAATGCTTGGTGGGAAGTTGACCTCGAAGTTATTTCCGAAATTGAATCCATCAAGGTCTGGAATCGAACCGATTGTTGTACCGAACTCTTTAGCAACTTTTACATTTTAGTTGCCGACGTTCCATTTGCGTCAACTAATCTGAATGCCACCTTGAATCAATCTGGCGTGAGCAGTTACTTGGTGAGCGAAGCGGCGGGACTACCTAGCGAGATTGAGATCAACACGGTAGGTCGTTACGTCCGAGTGCAGTTGAGTGGAAGTGCTTACTTATCCATCGCAGAAGTGGAGGTCATGGGATGTGTCAGCGGCAACGGCTGCCTCCCAGCAGGTACAGCTTGCGATGATAACAATGCTACTACATTTGATGATACGGAAGATGGAGACTGTAATTGCGTAGGGATACCCTGCCCCGTAGCAGGTACAGTTTGCGACGATGGAAACGCATTTACGGAAAACGATGTAGAAGATGGTTTTTGCAATTGTGCAGGAATTTCCATTGTTGAATCGTGTGATTCACTAATCAATTTAGCATGGAATCAACCTACCGCTCAATCCAGTACATTGACCGCCGCTCAAATTACGGGTGATCCAGAGAAGGCTGTAGATGGCAATACGAATGGCGTATTTTTTACCACACCAACCGCTGCGTCGTCAGTAAGTGCTACTGCTTTCGGACAAGAGGAATGGTGGGAAGTGGACTTGGGTGATTTGTATTCCATTGAGCAGATGGATTTGTATAACCGAACGGATGGTCAAGATAAAACTTCGGATGTCTATGTTTTGATTGCCGAAAATCCATTTACCGCCAATGATCTAGCAGGGGCTAGAAGCCAAGCCGACTTTGAATTTTTTCTTGGGGGAAATTTGGGGTCGCCATCCACTATTGATTCGACGGTGGCAGGAAGGTACGTGAGGGTACAACGATCCACGGGAGGATATTTGGTTTTGGCAGAAGTCGAGATTTGGGGATGCGCTATTGATAATGATCCACTACCTCCGAGTACGTTGATTATTGCTCCGCAGTCAGACTTTTTTCATTTTGAGGCTGCGAAAAAAGATCGTAGTGTCCAATTGCTTTGGGGAACGAATAGCGAAATGCAAAACGAAAATTTTATCATCGAAAAATCAAGCGATGGAAATATTTTTGAACCCATCAAAACGGTAGAAAGTAAGAGAGATCAAGTCGGTGTTTTCTTCTATGATAAAAAAGATGATGATCCATTTTTTGGGAAAAACTATTACCGCATTCAACAAATATTTAAAGATGGGACTTCGAGGCATTCTTCGGTTCGGGAGATCAATTTTGATATTGATCTGACGGAATTCATCATTTATCCTAATCCCGCCGAAGAACAAGTACACGTAAATCTTAAAGAATTTTTGGGAAAAAATATTCAGATAAAAATGCTAGACGCAAGAGGGATTCTAGTTTCAGAAAAGAATATTCCTTCCCTCGCAGAAGATACAATCACTTTTGATTTGGAGAATTTCACCAACGGAATATATTGGTTGACCATCAAAGTAGAAGGACGCAGAATGATTAGTAAGTCTTTTGTTATATCGAAGCGGTATTGAGTCTATTCATCATCCATTCCCGCTTTCATTTTTTCAGCATTTTCGGCTACTTGAAGTGCCTCGATGATGGCTTCTAAATCTCCCGCAACGACTTTGTCTAGTTTGTTGAGGGATAGCCCGATTCGATGATCCGTCACTCTATTTTGAGGATAGTTGTACGTTCTGATTTTATCCGAGCGATCTCCCGAGCCTACTAGGGATTTTCTTTCTGCGGCTAGTTTTGATTGGTGTTCATCTCGCTGCACTTCGTAAATTTTTGCGTACAATCGCTGTAGCGCAATTTCCTGATTTTTGTGTTGCGACCGCCCGTCGGTACTTTCGGCAGCAATCCCCGTTGGCATATGCGTAAATCGTACACCCGACTCCGTTTTGTTGACATGCTGTCCACCCGCGCCACTTGATCGAAAAGTATCCCTACGCAGATCAGCTTTGTTAATATCAATATCTTCCATTTCAAATTTGGGCATCACCGCCACGGTAGCGGCCGAGGTATGTACACGTCCTTGGGATTCAGTTTTAGGTACGCGCTGCACCCGGTGCGCCCCTGACTCAAATTTTAATTTCCCGAAAACATCATCCCCTGATATTTCTAAAACAATTTTGTTGTACCCTCCTACTGTTCCTTCGTTGATTGTCAAAACATCCACATTCCAGCCCTGCGTATCAAAGTACCTCGAATACATTTTGTATAAATCTCCCGCAAACAAGCTGGCTTCGTCTCCTCCCGTACCTGATCGGATTTCGAAAATGACATCTTTCTCATCTTCTGGATCTTTAGGTATCAACAGCACTTTGATTTTTTCCTCCAATTCTACTTGCCGAGGCTCCAACGCTGTGAGTTCCTCCTGCGCCATTTCCTTCATTTCTTCGTCCTTATCGTTGAGCATTTCTTTTGAGGATTCGATATTTTCCAGCACGGACTTGTACTCTTTATAGACCATGATGATTTCTTCTAATCCTTTATACTCTTTGTTCAATTTCATGAATTTGTCCATATCCGAGACGACCGAAGGATCGCTGAGTTGTTCTTCGATATATACGTATTTCTCGTGGATGGCTTCTAGTTTGTCTAACATCGTGAATGCTGAATTTTAAATGATTGAATCTGGAATCGCTTGAGATTTTAGAAAAAAGTCTCGCTGGAGTGAGGTACTCAGGAAGGGTAATTTAGCACAGCTAATAAAAAATAGGCTTGTTCAAAATGTGTATTTTAATAAACTCGTGATAAGCGTAAGTAAAGACAAAAATAAAGTAGTTGGTCTATTCTCTTACCAAAAGTTTAAATTTTTAAGAATGGTGCAAAAATATAACTTATCCGCAGAGAACCCAAAATTGCTACGTCGTTTTATCAGGTAGTAGATTTTTATAAAATTTATCCAACATTGCATTAAGGAAAATAAGTGATGAATCCATC
>JBCCJE010000388.1:0-5685 GCA_039027925.1 Bacteroidota bacterium | reverse complement strand
GTTAGAAAATACGGTAGTAAAATAGCGGATGATACCACTATCCTCTACGGAGGAAGCGTAAAGCCTGCCAACGCTACGGAATTATTTTCGCAGCCCGATGTGGACGGCGGATTAGTAGGGGGAGCTTCTTTGAAAGTAGATGATTTTGTTAAAATAATTAGGGCCTTTACTTAATCTCCAAGATCATCGCCGAACGACTCTGAACGGTAATTGTAGAAGAAATGTTATAAACCTGCTGATCTAAAACATCCATACCCGTTTTTTTATCTTTTAAAATTTCGGAAAATCGGGATGTATCTAAATTTACAGTTTCCATATTTTTATTAAAAATTACCATCAACGTCTGTTCATCATTATACCGAAAGTAAACATAAGTTCCATCTTCGGGAATAAAGTGTTTTAATTTGCCATTGTGAACAGCCGTTGCCTTTTTTCTCCATTGTAAAAGTTTTGTTGTAAATTCCTTTGCTTCTTTTTGTTGCGCCGTTAATCCTTTGCCCGTAAAAGCATTGACTTGATCTCCCGCCCAGCCGCCAGGGAAGTCAGTCCGAATGATACCGTGATCGTCGGTACTAGGCATGATGATCTCCGTACCGTAATAATACTGTGGGATACCACGCATGGTAGCCGTAAAAATCATTGCTTGTTGGAATAGATCGTAGTCTTCATTCACCTGTGAGAAGATTCTTTGCATATCGTGATTGTCTGGAAAAATGACCAAATTCATGGGGTCAGCGTAGAGAAAATCCTGAGCTAACATTTCGTATATTCGAGTCAATCCGTCTTTCCAAGATTCCTCTTCTACCAATCCTTTCGCCATTGCCATCTGGATAGGAAAATCCATTACGCTTTTCAAATCCGAAGTGTAGCCATTGGGATTTTGTTTACCTTTTTGCCAGTACGAAACAATCGTCGGATCTTCGTACCATTCTTCTCCAACGATGTTGAGATCGGGGTATTCCTTCATCATTGCCCTTGTCCATTCCGCCATAAAATCCATATCGGGATAGGGGTAAGTGTCCATTCTGATTCCCGCTAGCCCTAGGTACTCCACCCACCAAAGGCTGTTTTGAATCAAGTACTGCGCCATCAACGGATTGCGTTGATTGAGGTCAGGCATCGTCTTTACGAACCATCCATCGGTAAATATTTTTTTATCAATATCCGAAACGTAAGGGTCTTGCAAAGTGGTCTTCCGATGATTTGTAAAAGTCATGTTATCCCATTGATTAATCCAATCATCGGAAGGCAAATCCTCCATCCACCAATGAAAAGACCCACAATGATTCACGATCATATCCATAATAACTTTTATGCCCTTGCTACGGGCAGTTTCTGCTAAGTTTTGGTAGGAGGCGTTACTGCCAAATCGAGGATCTACCTTATAAAAATCAGTCGTAGAATATCCGTGATAAGAGTAAATCTCCATGTCATTTTCCAAAACGGGATTGAGCCAAATCGAAGTGAATCCTAAGTCCTTGATATAATCCAAGCTATTGATCATACCCTGAATATCGCCACCGTGTCGCCCGCCTATGTTATTTCGATCCGCTTGTTCCCTCAGACCATTTACATTATCATTGGAAGGGTCGCCGTTCACAAATCGGTCAGGAGTGATAAGATAAATGGCATCGCTGGGATCAAAACCTACAATCTCGTCTGCCCCTCGTTTGCGAGCTAAAATTGGAAATGTTTTGGATTCCACTTTTTTTCCGTTTTCCAAAAAATCAATCACAACATCTTGTGCTTTTGCCTTTGGGCTGATACTCACATTGAGAAAAAGATAATTGGGATTCGCAACTTGAATAATCTGTTCAATGATTACCTCTTTGGAATTGATAGATGGTGTATATGCGCCAATGTTTTTCCCATAAAACATAATCTGAATATCACGATGCTCCATACCTACCCACCAATTGGGAGGATCCATTCGCTGGATTTTATTCTGGGAAAAGGTCAAGGTGTAGGTAGTGAGAAAGCAGATAAGGAGAAGTATAGTTTTTTTCATGATTGTAAGTTGATTGATTGAGTGGTTAATGACTGAATGATTGAATGATTGAATGATTGAAGGACTGAATGATCGAATGATTGTCCCGATACCTGGTGGTAAGATGTTGTTATTGATAATTATAACTGGTCATTGGGACTGGTCATTGTAATTGTAATTGTAATTGTCATTGCTCATTGAATCTTCACAGAAAAATATTATCGAAAAAGTGAAAAAGATTAATTTTGTGAAAAAAGAAATTTATGCACAAAGGTATCAGAATTACGCATAAGATCGAATGGAATTGTTGTGTTTTAAAGATTCATCATTCACCTAGGCTTCGAGAAGGGGAATCAACCCCCAAGGTATCGAAGCAGGCTACAAAAAATACATGAAAGAAAATATCTACACGCGCTTCAAAAAAACTTTAGATTATCTGTCGGCAACTTAGATATGCCAAATCTTTGAGATTTGGCATATCTTCAGATTCAAATTATGATAAAACAACTTATAGAATCAAAAAACCTCTCCGTAAAGTCCCGAAGAGTATTTGGGAGATTCAGGGGAAAAAATACATGAAAGAAAATATTTACACGCGCTTCAAAAAAACTTTAGATTATTTATATACCCAACTTCCGATGTTTCAGCGAGTGGGAGATCAGGCATTCAAAAAAGACTTGACTAACATCAAGTTGCTTTGTGCGCATTTGGGTAATCCATACGAAAGTTATCCTTGCATTCACATCGCTGGTACGAATGGCAAGGGATCTACCGCTCACCTGATAAGTGGGATGCTCCAAGCGCAAGGTTATAAAGTGGGGTTGTACACCTCGCCTCACTATCGAGATTTTCGGGAAAGGATAAAAATTGATGGGAAATATATTTCCCGTAAGTATGTTGTTAATTTTGTGGAAGAACATCAAGCCGTCTTCGCAGAAATTCAACCTTCCTTTTTTGAAATCACGGTGGCGCTGGCTTTTGATTTTTTTGCTAAGGAAAAAATAGACGTAGCGGTTATTGAAACTGGCCTCGGAGGCCGACTAGACTCTACGAATATCATTACGCCCATTCTGAGTGTGATTACCAATATTAGTTTTGACCATCAGCAGTTTTTGGGAAATACTCTAAAAAAAATTGCTGGGGAAAAAGCAGGGATCATCAAAAAAAATATCCCCGTAGTCATCGGCGAAACGCAGGAGGAAGTTGTTTCGGTTTTTACTAAAAAAGCAGCGAGTAAAAAATCTGAAATCATTCTTGCGGATGAGCATTTTGAAGTCATTCCCAAAAAAGAAAATCTAACCCACACCACTTACGATATTTTAAAAGATGGGGTAACCATTTTTTCCAATCAAAAAATAAATATTCACGGTGGTTTTCAGCGTAAAAATATTGCGACTGCGCTTCAAGCTATGGAGTTGATTAATGGGCAATTCTCGGTATCCGAAAAGAAAAAGAAATGGGCGTGGCTGCATCTAAAACAACTGACAAATTTCAAAGGACGTTGGCAAATTTTACAAAAAAATCCTACCGTACTGTGTGATAGTGCTCACAATGAGGGCGGACTTCGATGGGCAATGCAGCAACTTAAATCGTTGAAAACCAATCAGTTACATTGTGTGGTTGGAATGGTGAATGATAAGTCTTTAGAGAAAATGTTACAGTTTTTTCCTACCGATGCGCTGTTTTATTTTTGTAAACCTGATATTCCTAGAGGACTTCCTGTTGATAAATTAACGGAAGAAGCAAAGGCGATAGGCTTGAACGGAAGAGCCTACTCCTCCGTCAAAAATGCCCTGAAAGCCGCCAAAAGAAAAGCCGGTAAAAAAGATGTGATTTACGTAGGAGGAAGTACATTTGTGGTAGCGGAAGTGATCCCGTAGTTCGGCTTTTCGAAGCGCAATTCAAACAAACTCAAAAAGCAATTACTCATCAGAGGCATCCATGCAATTCCTAAAGTCATACCCATCTATCTGGCTACTCCTTGCCGTCTTCATCGAAGTAGGATTTCAAACTTGGTGGAACAAACAATGGGGGGATTACCTCAGCCCTACTGTGATGTTCTTGGCTGGCGTGATGACTTGCTGGGTAGCCTACCGAATGGTTGCCTTCAAAACTGAACCTATTCCTTTAGCAAAAACTGCCGAAAGTGTCAAACGTAAAAGTATTGTTATTCTAACATTATTCTTACTAGGCACCATCTGGATAGGTATGGAGTACGCAACCATTCAAGCCAAGTTTCCAGTAAAGGAAGACGGTACGGGGTCGGATGTAATTCCCTCACTTTTGTTGTACGTAAAAAGATTTTTGGCAGGTGCATATCCCTATCAGCCATTGGAGTTTGATGGATGGACGGTGATGCCTACCTATTTTCCCATGATGTGGATGCCCTATTCTTTTTCAGAAATATTGAATATTGATTATCGTTGGACAGCTTATTTAGTTTTCCTCATTCCATTGTTTTTCCTCCAATGGCCAATGAGAAAACAAGACATTTCCATTTTGGAGATAGGATTCAAAGTGCTGTTACCTTTCGGTTTTATTTACTTGTACATGTATCATTTCGATCATATCATGGGTTACGGGGTGGAGTTAATGCCCGTGGGTTTATATTTTTTATTGGTGCTTTCGCTACGAGCTAAACATCCTATTTTGATAGCTATTCCAATTGTATTTGTATTGTTATCGAGGTACGCCTTTACCTTTTGGCTACCGGTTTATATACTAACGATTTGGATGGAGCGAGGATTCAAGGAGGTATTCAAAGTGTCGGTATGTGTGTTTGTAGGAGTATTGTTATTGTACGTGATTCCATTTCTCTCGAAGGACTGGGATATTTTTTTTGAAGGCTTAGCCTACTACGGAAAAACTGCCGAAACTGCCTGGCAGTGGGAGCGGGGAGATGGTCGCCCTTTAATTTTGATTACGGGATTGAGTCACGCTATTTACTTTTATGATTTTGTAGAAGGGGAACTGTTGGAGCGACTTCGGGTTAATCGGATTTTTCACATCACTATGTGCTTGCTTACCGCTTTGGGAATTTTTTATATTTATTGGAAAAAAAGAAATCGAGGGTTGAACGTTGCGCTTTATTTATTGATAGCCTTGAAGTTGTACTTAGTTGTTTTTTACAGTTTTTTCTACGTTCCGTTTCGGTATTTATTTCAGTTGCCGATGTTTCTTACCATTCCGATTCTTTATCATATTGCTTTGTTTAGAAAGCAGATGGACTAGTACTTACGCATAACATAGTACGAAAAAGGAAAATGGGTAATAGCTCTCGTGAAGAAAGATTTATTCTTTTGGTGGAATCGTTCTCCAGTTTTTGGGAAGAGTGTGAGAAGTGCACTTTGCTTAAAGTTTACTTTGTGCAGGGTTTCTGCTCGTTTAGCCCTTCATCATGTATTTTTCTTTTTTGTCTTCCAGAATTCATGCTCTTTGTCTAAGAATACAATTTGAAAAACATTGTCTTCAAAATATCCAATGATACATTCTTTGCCTTGAATATGCATTGATGCCCATTTTACGCCTTGAGGTACATGATTTGGGTGAGTAAATTGAGAATTAGGAGGAAAATCAACTTTGGTATATACCTTTATTATTTGTTGCTGTATTGCCTAGGCAACGGTTAATTGACTTATTCCTGCCAATTTTTCACAAGCATTAGCCAAAAGTTCTTCTGTCTCCTATTCCTTAAAACT
>JBCCJE010000387.1:0-5686 GCA_039027925.1 Bacteroidota bacterium | reverse complement strand
GGGCTACGGCGAACTTTTTTTAGTGCTTTTAGAAAACAAGAGAACCGTTCTTACGGTATCGTTTATTCTTGCGTAAGCCCTTAAACTTCCTCTATCTCTTCCAACTGACTCGTCTCTTCCAAATCCCTAAAGTCCACCTCACTAACGCCCGACACTCCTGGCTCATTCATAAACACGCCGTAAATCACATCCACCGCCGCCATGGTCATTTTGTTGTGCGTGACGATGATAAATTGAGAATCCACAGAAAAGCGACGAATGATCTTGTTGAATTTTTCAATGTTGGCATCATCCAACGGAGCATCTACCTCATCAAAAATACAGAAGGGAGCGGGCTTTAGTAAGTAAAGAGAAAACAACAAAGCCGTAGCCGTCAATGTCTTTTCCCCTCCCGATAACTGACTGATGGATTGTGGTCTTTTTCCTTTTGGTTTCGCTAGTATTTTAATTTTGGAATCCAAAGGTTGCTCGGGATCTTCGAGGGTAATGTCGCAGTTATCATCTTCAGAAAACAAAGTGCGGAAAGCATCTTTGAAGTAAACCCGTACCTTTCCGAAGGCATCCATAAAATGCTGGGTAGCCGTCTCTTCAATTTCTTTGATAGTTTCGAGTAAGGATTTTTTAGCCTCCAAAATATCATCTCGCTGGGAGGAAATGGTATCGTAGCGAACCTTCATTTCGTCGTAAGCCTCTACGGCCATTGGGTTGATTTCACCGTAGTTATCAAGGCGTTTTTTGAGTTTGGCTACTTTTATTTCTAGCTCTTCGGGATCGTATTTTTCGTCGGGCGATTCGTTGATAATATCTTCGAGGGCAATGCCAAATTCTATTTTTAGCCGCTCCCCGATACTCGCCATGTTGAGTTTCAGCTCATTAAATTTTTCTTTCAGAGAAGATAACAAAGCAATGGTACTTTGCTTTTGTCGGTTCAGGTTACGCAGTTCCTCATCAATTTCGTTGATGCCGCCACGGGCTTTGAAGTAAAGCTGTTCAGCTTCCGAAAGATGCTTTTCTTTCTCTTCTTTGACGGCGTAATCGTTCAGCAGTTCCTTTTCCAGTTTTTGAATATCCTCTTCCAAAAATCCAAGTTCCTCACTCGATTCCTCTAGGACTTTTTGATTTCGAGTCAGTCGAAATTTAGTTTCTTCCAGCGTGGATTCTTTGAATTTTAGATCTCGCTGTAGCGTCGAGACTTTATTTTGTTGCCGAATGAACTCAATATTTTTTTCATTGTAGGCAGCCGAGGACGCACTTAGTTGTTCGGCCAGCACTCGATAGCTATCATCTTTCTCAGAAATTTGTGCCTTAGCGGTATCAGCTTCTTGACGTTTGTCCGCTAGGCTTTTTTCAAAACGCTCGTTAGCTGCCACTAGACTCTCGATGAGTTTGTTGGCTTGGGCAGTTTTGTCATTAACCTCGGTGATGAAGGTTTCGAAGTTTTCTAAGCGTGTCATCAAGGAAACCTTCTCCTGCGCAATCTGACTCAACGCATCTTTCTCTTGAAAAATCACATCGTTTTTCTTGGCGTTTTTTAGGTCTTCGATTTTAGACTTTAGCGTATAAAATTCGCTCGAAAACTTATGCTCTTCTTTTTCTAACTTCTTGATAGCCGTTTGTAATACTTCCAGGTTTTTCTTGCGTCCTATTTTTTTTCCCTCAAACAGTCCTACCGACCCTCCCGAAATACTGTACTTGCGCTGCACTACCCTACCACTCTTGGCGAGCACCGTGATATTTTTTTCGATTAATTCTCTCTGCAAATTATCCGAATCCGACACGACTACATTTTCCAAAAGATAACTGAACAAATTATAATAAGGCGCATCGGTCTGTACCAAGTCAATGGCACGCTGGGTATTGGGCACTAGAGACATCGGCGGCACGTAATTCGAAAAAGCATCGAGCACGAAAAAATTCGCTTTACCGCGTTGGGCATTTCCCAACAATTTAATGGCATTGAAAGCATCCTCCATTTTATTGACCACGTAATAATTCAAATACGGGCTCAAATAATTTTCAATAGCCACTCGCACGCCCTCATTTACGTAGATCAAGTCGGAAAGCAAAGGCGTCTTTTTATCCCAATTTTTGTGGCTATTCAAAAATTTAATAGAATCTGGAAACCCCTCCAGATTATCTACCATGTCTTTTGTCAGTTTGTATTCATTGCGCTTGGCATCCAAGGTTCGATTGACCTCCTGCATACGCTTGGTCAGGGCCTCCAATTTTTGCTCGGCGGCTTCGATATCTTTTTGCCGTTGGTTTTCTTCTTCTTCGAGGGCTTTGAGCATATTGACTTTGAATGCTTCACTCTCTCGGATTTCGGTCAATTTGGTTTCCAAAGAACCGATCTCGGATTTTCTTCCTTCCACATCGCCCGTACTTCGTTCGATCTCTGCTCGCAGGTTGTCAATTTGATTGGAGTTAATCGCCTTGTTTTTTTCCAACTCAAAAATGGCTCTTTCCAACATTTGTTGGGTTTGCACAAACTCGTCTAGCTCGGTTTTCAACCCGCCGTGGTCGGTTTTGATTTGGTCTAATTTACTTTTGGCTTGTTCGAGTTGGGTTTCGAGTTGATCTTCTAATTGCTTGTCAAAATTCAGCGCACTGCGGGTGGCATCAATAGATTTGGTCAAGTCCATGACCTTGCTATCGCCCGAAGTAATTTGCTCGGTCAGCTTGGTTTTACTTTGTTGGATAAAACCGACTTTTTGAACCGCAATGTTTTTTTGATTTTCTTTATCACGCACCGCATTGACTAGCTCGTTCAGATCTCGCTGGCGTTCGGAGAGCATTTTTTCGGAATCCAGATTAGATTTTTTCTCAGATTCTAAGGTGGCTTCTAAGTTGCGACTATCTACCTCTAGCTGTCGCAACCGATCTTCTTCGGCTTGTATCTTTTCCGTAAATGTTTTGTTTTTTCCCGAAAAAGCAGACAGCTTAAATTTGGACAATTCGATACTTAGCTCTTTGTACTGTGCTTTCAACTCGTAGTATCGCTTGGCGCGTTTGGCTTGCTTTTCTAAAGATTTTAGGTTGCCTTCTATTTCGAAAAGTAAGTCCTCTACCCTATCCAAATCACTCGTCGTGTTTTTTAATTTTAAAAGCGTCTCGTGTTTACGTCTCTTATATTTAGAAATCCCAGCCGCCTGTTCGAACATTTTTCGCCGAGAGTTATCTTTATCATTCAGCAAATCGTCCACCATGCCCAAGGCGATGATGGCGTAAGAATTAGAGCCAATACCCGTATCCAAAAAGAGGGAAGTAATATCTTTTAAGCGGCAGGGCACATTATTGAGGCGGTACTCACTCTCTCCACTACGGTACAAAATCCGACTGACGGAAACCATAGCGTACTCGGTAGGCAGTAGGTTTTTGGTATTTTCAAAAGTGAGGGTCACTTGCGCCATTCCCCCTTTTTTCTTCTTTTTAGTCCCGTTAAAAATTACGCTAGACATCTTGTCCAAGCGCAATTCTTTACTTTTTTGTTCTCCCAAAACCCAACGGATAGCGTCCACGATATTGGACTTCCCAGACCCATTGGGACCTACAATGCCGATGACATCTTCGCTGAAATTGATGACCGTTTCGTTAGCGAAACTCTTGAATCCTTTTATTTCTAGTGTTCTTAATCGCATAGCTCGCAAAAATAGCATTTTTCGAAAATGGACAAGCTACTTTAAGAAGGAAAGTTATCAACAGCCATCACATGACAGCTAGAGTTTTAGAAAAACGATACGCTGCTAATTTTTCAAAAATGCGTAGCCGATTCCTACTTCCAAATAATTAGGTCTTCGTTGTATCATCACCCGCTCGACGTAAAAATTACAATAGACTCTCCAGCGATCAAAATGAAATCCGCCGCCGTACATAATTCCTGGATCAATAATTCTTCCACCGAGATTTACGAAGGGTCTGAGCTTAGTTTTTGAAAAAAAATAATTACCCGTAAAGTACAGATCCAAGCTATTCTTTGTTTCCGTTTCTGTATCCTTTTCTTCTCTGGTGCGAACGAAGTCAAGTCCAAAATTGGCAGAAAAATTTCTACTAAGTTCGGGATTATAGACGCTGAACATATACCCAAATCCGTAAGCATCAGAGTCCGTAATGTCGTCCCTTAATCTTAAAAATTCCCTTCGGATAGGGATTACGGTTTTTGCCTGAGCGTAATGTTTGAGTTCGGTTTTTAACTTAGACTTCAGAATAATATTGGCAGCATCGGGCGATTGGCACTGGTTATATTTGAAGATGACATTTGCTATTTTGCTATCCTTGAAGTCTAATTTATCGGGATTGATGATATTTTTTTTACAATCCGAGGTGATGTACTGCAATACGCCGACGTATTTTTTAAGCAATCTGTAATTCGATTTTTCCCCCCGTATTTTTTCCTCGATTTGTTCTAGTCTGTACCATTCGTCTTTTTTTTTCACTACGTAAATATGTTGTTCTCGTAGTAAAATGGCATTGAACTCCCCAGCAGATAACTTTATTTTATAAAGCTGACAATAGCCATCAACGAGTAACTTTCCAAATCTTGGATTTTTTAAATTCTCCTCCGCTTTGGTAGATTTAGATTCAATACTCCTAAAGATGCGTTTATCATCGAGAAATCTAAATTCTTGAATATCTCGTGGTTTGAAGATTTGTGCTTCAGCGTCAGATAGTGCTTGCTTAAATTGAACAGCTTTGCTTAGGTTTTTCTCATTTTCTTTTAGAATAAATCCTCTGATGGTATCGAGTTGAGTATCAACTACGAGGGCTTCGCTGTAAAACGATTTTTGAGAAAAACATAGAATCGGAAAAGTGAAACTCAATAGGAAGATAAATGTCTGAATTGTTTTCATAATGACTGGGCGTTTGGTGAATGATTAAGGCATATAATTTGCACAAAATATAAAATGTCTTTGGTATTTCTGTATCAAATTTTCACTCGCCTTTTTGTTTTCCAGAAATAATAAAAAATAAAAATGGAGTTTCTTTTTCCGTCTATTGCAAAAATGGAAGATGTAATTGCTACTAGAGTTCGTATTTTACTCGGAGTAGTTATATTTTTCATTTTGGTATGCGCTCTGCTTTGGGTTTTGGACTTTACTGGAATAGTAAAATCAGGTTCTGGCTACCCAATTTTTTTATTTTTACTGATGGGCATTTTGGTCATATTTCATGTCACTCATTCGCTCATCATTACCGCTAATTCGTTTATTACAATTCTTACCTGCTATTTATGCTACTTATCTTTGGATTCAGGAGGCATATACTCCGACGATACATTTTTATTATGTATCGCTCCAGTCACGGCTTACGTGCTTACCAATTTTAAGTCTGCCATCACGTGGCTAGGAGTTGTCTTTGGTTGGTATGTTTATGTATTTTATTTAGCCGATAACCCTAAACAAATTCAGTTCTTTAGGGCGCAAACGTTAAAACTTCCTCCTGAGTATTATCTGGTATTTTGTGTGCTCTTATCCAGCATTCTATTCGGAATTATATCCATTTACTATTTTGAAAACAAAAGTTTAGTGGAAAAATTGAAGGAAAGTGAAAAAGCACTAACGCAAAAAAATCAGAAATTAAACGAGCAAACGCAGCAACTCCAAAGTACTCAGGAAAAACTACAACGCAGCAACGAAGAATTGCAACAATATGCGCACGTGGTATCTCACGACTTAAAACAACCACTACG
>JBCCJE010000386.1:0-5689 GCA_039027925.1 Bacteroidota bacterium | reverse complement strand
CTCGACGAAGGGATTTTGGTAGATGCTTTTGGGCGAGTGACCAATTTTCGTAATACCATTGTTATCATGACTACCAACTTAGGAGCTACCAATCGCAAGAGTGTTTCCTTCGTGGATACGACGAGTGACGAAGCTAAGTATATCTCTGCCATCTCTGGATTTTTCCGCCCGGAATTTGTTAATCGAATTGATAACATCGTGATGTTCAATGCTTTGAATAGTGAGGACATCGAAAAAATCACGTTGATCGAACTAGAGGAAATTAAGCAACGGGAAGGTTTTGTAAAAAAGAAATTGGAGCTAAGATTTTCCCAACGTCTGATAGACCATCTCGCCGAGGTGGGTTTTGACGAAAAATACGGTGCTCGACCTCTACAAAGAGCTATCGAAAACGAAATTATCAATCCGATGGCACAATGGATTTTACAACATCCCAAAGTGGAAAACACCACGCTTGAACTGGACTACGAAGATCATTTATCCATAAAAGTCAACAAGAACAAACGCAAGGAAATGGGAAATAAAAAACCCTGAACACGCTAGGGCACTCAGGGTGAGGTGTAAGATGTTTTTAATTCAGACTCATAAAAAACGATGCTCTTTTGCTACCACCAAAGCCAACGCTAACCCTTACGGTCAGCGTCGTACTTTGAGGTTGAGGGGATGAAGGAAATCTAATTGCTTAAATTTCCTTCAGGGGAATGTTTTGATTCAGCCGATTTACAGTTTCGTCACAATGAACTTCTTCGTAAATCTTCGGTGATTTTCTACTTTTACAGATATGGTGTAAATTCCATTCACGTAGTCACTCACATCAAATACTGCTGGTATCGTCGGTAAAGACACATAATCTCTGCTCGCCATTCGTTGACCCAATCCATTATAAATTTCAATCGTACCAGCTTTGCCCGCAAAATCTCGCAACGCAATATTTAGCTGCTGATCCGTTGGATTCGGGTAAACCACGACTTGATCGAAATCAATGGCGAAGTTAACTCTTCTGACGTTGGAGTAAAAGAATTCTCCATTCATTTGATGCACTTTTAGGCGGTAGAAATTTTCACCAAAGGCAGGATTCCGATCCATCGTTTCGTAGTGCCGTGGGGCAGCTACCTGATCCGCAGTTAACTCATCTAATGTTTTAAAATCCACACCATCCGTAGAGACTTCCACTTCGTAAAAATCTACCTCTGTATCTTCTAGCATCATCCAATCTAGCCGAGTAGCGATACCCTCTTTTTCCGCATTAAAGTAAAGCATATTGGGTACGATCTGATTTTGGGCAGTTTGAGGCGTACATCCGTAGATTTCTACTTCCGCCAAAACGAGATAGCCCGTTCCTTCCTGCTGAACCCTTACGTACTGACCTTCGATGTCGGGCAGTACTGTACTCGGAGATCCTACCAATCCTGGGACAAATACTTCCCAATCTGCCTCGGCCCTCGCACTCGCCAAATCAGCGGCAGTAAACGGCGAACTAGAAACTAGGACATAAGCATCTCTAGTTTTATCTGCTCCGTCTGTGCGGTTATACACATCTATTTGTTCGATTAAGTAGCTATCATCTAATGTTATTTCCCAATAAGATTCAGAAATATTTTGCGTAGCCGAAACGGAAGATTGCGCAGGATTGGCAGTAAAAAATGTACCGTTGGTATTGCCATCAATGGCTTTGTCTGCGCTCCCCGTGATACCCAAAATGGAAAGTGTACTCGATTGAGTTGCTGTTCCATTTAGTGCTACGTTGGTCGTCGTGGTGCATCCACCCGTGTTGATAGGCGTACCTGCACAGTTGCAGTTACCATCTTCCACGTCGTTTTCGGTATTTGCATCACCATCATTACACGATGGTCCCGCATCGGGACAACCCACGGGGGTACCTGCACAATTACAGTTGCCATCTTCCACGTCATTTTCAGTAGTAGCATCACCATCGTCACAAAGCGTTCCTGCATCGGGACAACTGACGGGCGTACCTGCGCAGTTACAATTCCCATCTTCCACATCGTTCTCCGTGCCAGCATCACCATCGTCACACAACGTTCCCGCTGGGAGACAAGGTACATTGGATAAACATCCGATGACCTCCACTTCCGCCAATCCTAAGAAAGAAGTGCCTTGGAGTTGTAACCTTACGTAACGTCCGGTCCTATTAATAGAAATGCTCGTGGGATTACCTGCCTCGATAGTTTCCAAATAATTATCTACGCCCGATTGGGTGAGGGTTTCGGTTAAGTCTGTAGAAGTGAACGGCACGTCCGAAACGAATACGTAGTAATTGGATAAAAACTGCTGGCAGCAGTCTTCACGATTCCAAACACTTATGGATTCAATATTTCCTATTTCTCCTAAATCAACTTCCCACCAAGGCTGGGCTTCCCAGTTGGTCAAGGAAACAGAATTTTGTGCAAAGAAATTACCGCTCGTATTGCCGTCATTGGCTCTACTCGCTTCTGCGCCTTGCTGCGTGCTCGACTGCGTAGCCGTTCCAGCTAGGGCAAGATTGGAAGTAGTTGCACAGCCTCCACCAATCGGCGTACCTGCGCATCCACAACTGCCATCGGCAACGTCGTTTTCGGTATTTGGATTACCATCATCGCAGGCCGTGCCCGAAGTAGGGCAGGGGGTTCCCGTACAGTTGCACTCGCCATCTTCTGTATCATTCTCGGTAGTGGCATCACCATCGTCGCAAGCAGTTCCTGCGGGCGCACACCCCGTTCCAGAAATACATCCAAAGACCTCTGCTTCGGCAATGGCTAGGAATGAAGTCCCTGCTAATTGGATTCTGATGTACCGACCAAGCAATCCACCAATCTCAATCACAGCAGGAAAACCTCCTTCTTCAGTTTGTAAAAAACTAGAAACGCCCGACTGATTCAAGGTGGTGGTCAAGTCATCAGAAGCGAACGGAACGTCAGAAACTAACACATAATAATTGGATAAAAACTGCTGACAACAATCTTCTCGATTCCAAATTCTTACGGAGTCAATGCTGTTGACCAGACCTAAGTCAATCTCTAACCAAGCATTCGTTTCCCAGTTGGTTAGGGAGACTGAATTTTGTCCAAAGAAATCTCCACTCGTATTTCCATCAATGGCTCGGGCTGCTTCTGCGCCAAGTTGTGTACTCGATTGAGTAGCAGAGGCAATTGATTTTTGGGCAAGATTTTCTGGAGTGGAGCAGTCCGTGATGATGGGTGTACCTGCGCAGTTGCAGTTACCATCTTCTACGTCGTTTTCGGTATTTGCATTGCCGTCGTCACAAGGCGTACCCGCATCTGGACAATTTACTGGCGTACCTGCGCAGTTGCAGTTACCGTCTTCTACGTCATTTTCAGTAGTGGCATCGCCATCATCGCAAGCAGTTCCCGCCGTAGGGCAAGGTGTCCCCACACAGTTGCAGTTGCCATCTTCTTGGTCATCAAAGGTCGAAGCATCTCCGTCGTCACAACTTGCACCCAGAGTAGGACACGGCGTACCCGCACAGTTACAATTACCATCTTCCACGTCGTCGAAAGTCGAAGCATCTCCGTCATCACAGGGTGTACCGACATCTGGACAGGATTCCGAGATGGTAACTTTAAACGCACATAATTCTGAATTTCCACATTCGTCTGTCAATACGTAAACTACCTGCGTCACGCCCAACGGAAAACTAGAACCACTCGTGGGCCCTACCAATTGATTCGCCTGAACCGATCCCGTGAAGCAATCAGACGTTCCCGTAGGTTCGTCCCAAGTGGCAATAGCAGAAGTCGTTCCCGTTCCTACCTGAATGGATTGATCGCCGGGGCAAGAGGTTAGTGATAAAGTAGCCACCACTTCCTCGACTGTAACATTAAAACTACAAGCCACAAAATTTCCACAGGAATCAGTAATAGAGTAGGCTACGAGTTGAGTACCGATTAAAAATTCACTTCCGCTTTCCAGTCCAATTGTTTGTTCAATATTGGCATTGGGTTTAAAACAATCCGTCGTTGCCGTGGGGGCCGTCCAAGTCGCCGTTGCCGTGGGAGCGCCCGGTGCGGTATTAATGACAATATCGTTAGGGCAGTTGTTGACGGTGATCTCCGCAGGATTTTCTTCTACCGTCACGGTGAAGGTGCAGATCTCCTCGTTGCCACAATTATCCGTCACGCTGTAAGAAACTTCATTGATCCCTACGGGAAAGAGGCTTCCATTTTGACCGCCCGAAATTTGTTGAACAGTTAATCCTCCCGTAGGGTCAATGCTACCTCCCCCCGAGTTGCAAGGAATTTCGAAAACGTATTCGTACTGGGTAGAGATACTTCGATCCGTCCATTTTCCAGTATCATTTCTCAATCTGGCGGCGTGGGTATTTGGCGCGCCATTAGGCTCACCCCCTTGCCAATTGGTATAAACCACCGATGAACCTGTGACCCATTGGAAATTATTTCCGTTATTGATGTTGTTAAATCCAATCCAAACACTTCCCGTAGCGGGATTGATATTATTTTGGATAAAATCATTTTCCGCCTGAGAATCAATGACCGCAAGGTGTCCACCGTTGGCGGTGCTCGCTGCGTTGGCCGTTGTCCAATTGGCGGCGGCATTACTAACAAAGTATTTACTATCCCCAAATTCTCCGAGGTAAGTAGCACCCGATATATTTTCGTTGACGTTGATACAGGAGATGGGGCCAGGCTGACAATCAATTTCTATCACTACGTAATAATGGTTGTTGCTACCATTGCGATCCGTCCATCTGCCATTACTTGATTTTAAGCGAGCGTGGTTGGCATTTGTTCCTTCGTTGGGTTCGGTGCCATCCCAATTTAGATAATTGGTAGGTTCGCCCGTTAGCCATTCCCAAGTGCCCTCCGTAGCCACGTCGGAGATACCTAGCCAGCAAGAAGCACCATTGGGTAGCGCGTTTTGAACATAATTATTTTCGGCAGCATCGGCAATGGTGACCAAGTGACCACCATTGGCAATGGCTACATTATTGGCTTCAAAAAAATTGAAATTACTGTTGTTGGATAAGAAATATTTACTATCGTTAAATTCACCTACGTAAGAAAATCCCGAAAGACTCGTCGGTACGTCGGCACAACTCGGAGGGGTATTCGAACAAGGAATTTCCAAGACAAATTTTCTCGTAGTCGAAAAATCATTATCATTCCAACGCCCATTGGTGAACATTTCGGTAGCATCTTCTCCCGACCCAAAATTATTAGGTTCGTTCGAGTTCCAATTGGTGTAGGTGACGGGTTCGCCACTCAGCCACTCAAACGTGCCCTCCGTATTTTCATCCGTTAATCCAATCCACACCTTTTGGTTGATATTATTTTTGATAAAATTATTTTCCGCCTGATTATTTATAGATACTAAATATCCTCCGTTCGCCGCTGCTTCCGCTTTTGCCGTAGGCCAACTGTACGTACTGTTGGATAGGAAATATTTACTGCCGTTGGATGCTCCTAGGTAAGAAAAACCGGATAACTGCGTAGGGATTGCTCCACAAGAAATAGGCCCTCCATTGCCAGCAGTGCAGGTAGTGGTAGCTTCCGGCTCCGTCCAAGTCGCTAGTTCGGCAGTCGAACCCGGTAGCGGAGTCAAGGTGATGTCGGGCGGACAACTGAAGTCAATGTCAGGATCGTCCACAGGCACTACGGGAGGAAAGAAATCAATGACGGTAATAAAAGCATTGCAGGAAGCAGATTCGCCG
>JBCCJE010000385.1:0-5706 GCA_039027925.1 Bacteroidota bacterium | reverse complement strand
ACAGATTGAATAATAATCAGGCATTTACGCTTGAGGAATTTAATCACGTTGTGGCGCATTATAATATTGATACCTCCACTCTTTTTAATCCTGTACCTGTCTCAGCAGAAGAAGGAGAAATGTTAAATCTGGATTGTAAATCATTTGTTGATAAAACCTTAGAGAGTTGGTTGAATGCAGTTTTGTTACCATTTGATAAAACAAAATATAAGTTCTTTTTATCTACTAATAATTTTCCCGTTCTGTTAGGTATGGATTTTCCAGATCTGATAAAACTTAAAATCTATTTGTCAGCTAAAACTCAATGGCTACACAAAGGGTTTCAGCATTTAGCTTTTGATAAGGATGCTGTGATATATGAAAATGTCCCCAAATACGCTGCTAAAATATCTCACCTATTTAGTCAAATGCCAAGTATAGAGGTTTGGGGAAATAATACACTAATTGGCTTCATTAGACAGATAGATAAATTATACAAGAGTCAACTGATTGATCAATCTCAATGTATGCACTTTAGTGAACAGTTGTCTTTGCTGATAAAAAAAATAAACAAGTTCATTCTTACGGGGGAAAAACGTAATTACGATTCCAATGAACTACGTACAAACAAACCTAGTTTCGTATTGGTGTATAATGATACACTAACCATTGATGAGTACACGCTGATAAGTTGGAGAGAAAACGAAAGATATAATAGTATTGTGTACCACGCTACGCTAGGTTTTTTATCTGATTGTGTTCAGAAATTGAAAGTGGAACAGTATTTTTTACAAATACAAAGGGAGGGGTATAATATGGCATTAGATCAAAATAGAGATTTATTCTTTGATATGGTAAATACAGAGTTAGAGCGATACTCAGCATTATGGAAAAATCACAGGATCAAAAAAGGTAAATTTCCTCTTTCGTACATCAAAAGTAAACACTTCTGAACTGTAGGATTAAGCCTTCTGTGATTGTTTACCCGTCCTCACTCAAAATAAATCACTAACAGAATCTCCTGACAACTAAAATTTAGACTACCCACAAAAGGAAAGCTCTTCCAGAAGTAATATCTGGAAGAGCTTTGTTATAAAGAAGTAATTACTTACAAAAAATTATCTGGATACGGCAACTCCAATAACTTTCACTTCATCCATAGTCGTCATTCTACATTGATATAATCCAGGAGGTAAGTTGTACCCATCTAGGTTTACATTAAAATCTCCAGCAGAATGATTAATGGAATTAACCACGTTGGCCACCATTTTACCGTTCAAATCAAAAATCATAATAGTAACTGGTCCATCCTCTTCTACTACGTACTTTACGGTAGCTGATTCGCTGAATGGATTTGGAAAAACTTGTAAGTGATCGTGATTATGCATCACCTTAGTTTTCGTAGAAGCATCAACTTCTAGTCTTTCATTAGCAGTATTATGATCTGTGAAGGAGTTAGTAGGATCACTTGTCAAACTGATGGACGTACAAGTAGGCTCTAAAGAAGCCGTAAAGGTACTGCCTGATCTTGCCCAAAAACCTTCACCAAGTGTGACGGACTCTCCCGCATTCATAGATCCCTCTGCTCCATCGTTAAAAATCATCTGATTCGAAGCGGAGTTATACTGGGCAGTATTTTCACCAGAGTAGTTGGCAAAATCAAACTCTTGGAAATTGTATGCACCTGAATAGGATAGATCCGTCTGGATGGAAGTGTACGCTACTATGGTACCGTTATTATTATTGTGCCCTGCAACATTATTTTGTGTGGAGTTTCCAGTACTGTAAGTGCTTCCGCCCTGCGTGTAGGTATTGGTAATTCC
The DNA here is from genome assembly GCA_039027925.1 of Bacteroidota bacterium. Taxonomy (GTDB): domain Bacteria; phylum Bacteroidota; class Bacteroidia; order Chitinophagales; family Saprospiraceae; genus CAJQQY01. The sequence goes on along the minus strand of JBCCJE010000385.1, from coordinate 3,904 downwards.
CGAAAACTCATTGACACGAGTACATGGACTGACCCCACAAGAAGAACCATATGCCATGACCGTTCTGAATATCCCACTTGGATTTCCGTAGCCACGATAGTTTGAACTACCACTATAGTTCAGAGGATCATGCTGGCAGGAATGGTTGTGTCCTAACTCATGTTGGAAAGTTTTATTACTCACAAAAGTTCTCCTAGTACAACTGAAAGCATTACCGTAGCTCACGCCTGTATAAGCTATTCCCGAACCAACATTAGTAATTAAAGCGCACATGTCAGCACGGTAGGTAGCACTTCTAAAACTATGTACCTCATCCATGTTACCATCAGACGTAGCTCTCCATTCACCTAGTACTGTGCCTTGGGTTTTTCCCGTATCGTCATAGTTAGTTTCATAAACATAAGCAAGTTTCACTTGCTGATTTATTCCACTATTATTGTAAGCCGCGTTGGTCTGAGACATGGCATCCATAATCAAAGATAAAGGATCGGCCTCATTATTTCCTACTGTAGTCGTGTACGCTACGATTACTCGGATGTAACACTCATCGTTAAGGGCTTCCGCATTCGACTCTGGCTCATATCCATCTATATCACTTCCTGGGTCAGGATCAGGGTCGGGATCTCCTATTGTTTTTTCGAATGCGTCGTTATGATTACCACACGATTCCAAACCGGACGCATCGTAATCTATCATGGCCTGAATACCTTTTCCTAAGGATCGAATAGCCCACGTTCTATGAGGTAAGTAAATGGTGCCCGTGAGCATCTCGCCATTATGATTAGGTACGAGATGTACCTCACCTCCTCCATCAAGATTACCGTACCATACTTCCCGTGAACCGAACTCTACTAAGGTTTCTTTTTTCCTAGCAATGTGTACTGATCCATCGGGAAAGTTAAGGACTAATTGATCTTTTTTGAACTGATTGAGATCAACTGTAAATAGCGTTGCCCCCATATTAGGTTCATCTGTTAAAATCACATTGTAAAAATGAGACTGCTGCTCGTCTAGCTCAATATCATTGACGTATCTAAAAGTATTAGCGTACAGATTAGAGGACAATGTTATTAGGAAGGCCGATAACAGCCCTGTACGTATCGTCAAGAGAAACCAAGTTGTTAGCCTGTTCCCCTGACTAATATTTATTTTTGAATTCATAATTATTCAATTTTAATAAATTAAAAAATGGGAAACTAGTTCTCTGTTTTTTTCACAGAACCATCTCTATTCATTGGGAGCTTCACTTCCTTTTGGCTTTGAGTTGCACTAGATACCTTTTTGGATGGTGTCGGTTCCGCTGGTTCTGAACCTACAACTGATCCATCTGGATTCATGGGCGGTCTAACGGCATCAACGCCATTGTCAGTTCCTCTAGGTTGCGGCTCAAAATTATCACTACCATCGTGCCGAACGGCATTGGCAGTATTTGTTTCAGGAACAGTTAAGTCACCAAAATCTCCATTCAATCCTTCATCTACTTTCTTCGAATCAGGCTGATTATTTTGAAGACCCATCTTTTGATCAATAGCTACGTCTTCAGGATCGCGCTCGGCATTAAAAGGTGCAATATTCGACTTAGTAGCGGATATACCGTCAGCAGCCATCTTCCGATCAATTGCCACATCCTCAGGGTCACGCTCAGCGTTGATAGCCGTACTACTTGACTTAGTAGCGGATATACCTTGAGCGGCCATTTTTTGATCCATCTTCACATCTTCGGGATGGCGCTCTCCCGGCGTGATTTGCTGATCTTCGACTTTTTGCGGACTCGAAGTCGTCCGATCATCTTTTTTCAAAGATTGGGCATTGGAACTCTGAATACCGAATAAACAAATTATAATAAAAGTGCCTATCCTATTCCAAACTTTTGAATTATTAAAATGCATAATGTTCTATTTTAAAAAATTAAAAAAAATTGAGGAATCATTTAGAGGTGCATCCTGACCAACTATTTGTTCTCCAATTGTTCAATTCTTTGCAATAGTGCTGCATTTTGTTCTTGCAATGCTTTTATCTGTTTATTAGACTCGATTAAGTATAGTGTTAACTCTTCTACTTTCTCCAAGGTTTTTTTCTGCATATCTCCCACGTGAAATCCACCATCTTCTTCAACTTGTTTTGCACTAGGAATACCAGGTAGGTGACCATTCTCATTGATACTAGCCTCTACTTCTTCTAGTGATTTTAATTCGTATTCACTTTCGAATACGTAATCAGGCCAAGCACCTGAATCTTGCACCTTAAGTTCTTCTGATATTATTTTTCCATTGACGGCTACCTTGTATCCAGCTGCACCAGCAGTAGTACCAATTCTTAAATCATTGGTAACGTAAACATTTCCTGACGCAAAGAATCCTGCCCAGTTAGTAGTTCCTCCTGATGCTGTTCCGTATATACCTGTACGAGTACCCGCAGTACCTGTACCTGATGCTATACCATATACCCCAGTTGTTGTTCCTGTGTATGCACCTCCGTCTCCAAATCCATAAATACCTCGGTAACCGCCTTGACCATAAACTCCATATCCAAATCCATCAGCAGGCGTACTTACTCCTCTGATAGCTCTGACATCACTAGCTGTACTAGAAGTGTTTTCAGCATATATAATACCTCCAGAAACTGATTCCGTACTGCTCTTTACATCGAGTGGATAAGATGGTGTATCATCTCCAATACCTACATGATCATCATCTCCAGTAATCGTCATTACATTAGTGCCACCACTAGCATCGCTAAAGAAGAAGTTTAATTTTGGAGTAGTTGCATTGGGTCTTCCCGCAATCTGCCAGTACTCAGTACCTTGATCATTAGAAAACTGCAATCTTGCGTAGTCAGATCCAACTTCATCAAGATTAAGATGAGGACTAGTCACACTTGTATTATCTCTTATGTGAAATTTACCTACTTGCCCTGAACCCGGAACACCTAGACTAGCATTGTCAGTCCCAAAATTATAGATCAAACCAGAAGTTCCAGAGCCACTAGTGATATTGATGAGCTCATTTTCTTCATCGTAAAATATGGCTCCGTCAAAGAGACCGCTATCGTAAAAGCGGAAACCATTCAATGAAGTACTAGTACTAATAACATCTAAGAATTCGTTTCCTCCTTCCATATCAATACTGCCAAAAACGTCAAGGTCTCCATTGATATCAACTCTGTCCGCAGAGAAGTCTCCACCAATGAGTGGACTAGATGAATTTGAGTTTTCGATGTAAAGTTTATCAGAACCAATTTCATTATATCCAGCTTGGTAGCCTATAAAAATGTTTCCACTCTTATTGTGGTTGGACGTACCTCTTCCAGCAGAAGCTCCAATGAGTGTATTTTGGCTACCCCCTTGATTAAAGCGTCCCGCTTGCGAACCCACTCCTACATTATTGCTACCTGAGGTTTGTTGTCGCATGGCATTACTACCCATAGCCACATTATTGTTACTGTTACTGAACTCCATAGCATTGGTTCCACACGCAAAGTTACTTCCTCCAGTTAAATTTCCTTTGAAAGCATTGATTCCCAACGCAGCATTGTTCGCTCCTGAAGTATTAAGAATACCACAGTTCGTTCCGATAAATAAGTTATTGTTATTACTCAAATCATCATTTGCTCCTGCATCTTTTCCGATGAAAATCGAGTTTCCTGTACCAAAAAATCCTAAGGTGCGGTTAGTTAATCTTAGCACCTCATTTCCGCCGGTAGTAAATCTAATGATGTCGTCGTCAGAAGTTTTTTCTGTATCAACTTTTGTATCACCATCACTATCCTGGATAGATTGAGCCTGAGCAGATATAGTTACAAAAAGAGTAACTACAATTAGGAATAAAAAATTAATTGTTTTCATTTTAAAAAGTTTTAAATTTTAATAATTATGTATAATAGTTACGGGCTTGATCTTTTGTGT
>JBCCJE010000384.1:0-5712 GCA_039027925.1 Bacteroidota bacterium | reverse complement strand
TATTTTCCAAAATTTCTACCTCGTCCGTAGCCGTGCATTGATTGTTATTATCGAGAACTTGGATTTGGTAACTGCCCGCTGCGTCCACGGAGGGATTCAGGGTATTATTTCCCAACAAGATATTTCCGTTAGTCGAAATCCATTGGTAACTGTATTCATTTCCAACAGAACTACCGCTTGCGTCAAGGTTTAAGACCGTGTCGGTACAAGTCAGGGTCATACTCATTCCTGCGTTGGCCATCGGTAAAATCGTATCTTGTAAAACTTCTGTTATGGCCAGAGTGGTACATCCATTTTGAGTATTGGAAATCAATAATTCGTACGATCCTCCCGCTTCTACTTGGGGAGTTAGCGTAGCCTCTCCCGAACTAATCACTCCATCGGAGGTAGTCCATAAGTAATTGAAAATCAACCCATTAGAGGATTCACTAGCATCAATTTGAATATTTTCCACCAAACAATTTAAAGTATTGGGCACATTGATTTGCGCAATGGGAGGGGCAATATCTTGGGTGACTTCGACCGTGCTGGCAACGATACAATTATTATCCATATTAGTCACCAACAGTTCATATTCGCCGGGGAGATTAATGGAGGGTGAAAGGGTATTTTCCCCATCAATGATAAATCCGTTGGTGGTCGTCCATTGGTATTCGTATTCGTTTCCCGTGGACGAATTACTACCGTCCAAGTTTAAAATGGTGTCAAGGCAAGTGAGTTGTACGCTGCTACCAGCATCAGCTATCGGTAGGATGGTATCTTGTAACACCGTAATTACGGAAGTAGCCACACAGCCATTTTGAGTATTGGAAATAGCTAACGTGTAATTCCCTCCCAGATCAATTTCGGGAGTTAAAGAAGTTGCTCCGTTTACAATATTTCCGTTGGAGGTCGTCCATTGGTAATTGAAGTTTGTTCCCACGGAAGAGTTGGTGGCATCCAACTGAGTGGTGGTCAAATTACAATTTAAAGCTGCTGGATTTTCAATATTTACTATTGGTAAAATCGTGTCAATTTGTACGGAAACTTGTTGGCTAGCTTCGCAAAAATTATTTGCATTGGTAATTGTCAGGATGTAGGTACCCGCTGCGTCAATCTGTGGCGTGAGAGCATCCGAACCAGCCAGTAAATTTCCTCCCGTGGTTTCCCATTCATAAGTAAAATTATTACCAATGGAAGAACCAGAAGCGTCTAGTTGTAACACAGTATTTACACAAGTTAGTGTTGCTGGGTTTTCGATGGTCACGGTAGGAGGTGTATCATCTATTGCTATGATAACCGAGTCGGTAGCCACACAGCCCGTAATTGTATTGTTAACGGTTAAGTGATAAGTTCCCGCAACGTTGACCAAGGGGGTGAGTCCGTCCGTTCCATTAAGAATATTTCCATCGTTCGTTGTCCACGTGTAGGTAAACCCATTACCCGCCGAGGAAGCCGTCCCGTCAAGATTTACCTCCACGACTGCACAGTTGAGCGTATCGGTGATTCCTGCGTTGGCTACGGGCAGGTCATTTGTGATTAAAACCGTCACTACCGCAGCGTCCGAAAGATTGGTCAAAGTATCGGTAATGAGGAGTTGGTAATCCCCCGGTTGGTTGACTGTCACGGTGGGGGCGTTATTGCCTATCGTATTTCCGTCGGGATCAGTCCATTGGTAGATGATCGTACTCCAATCCGAAGAAGCGCTACCATCCAACGTAATTTGAGTTTGGGTACAGGTCAAAATATCTGGTGCCGCAATGATGGCAACGGGCGTACAATCCTCCTCCGTCACTTCTACCACGTCAGTTGAGCTACACCCATTTTGTGTATTTTGAATGGTAAAAACGTACGTACCTCCCGTATTCACTTCGACAAACAGGGAAGCATCACCTGATAAAATATTACCGTCGGTCGTTGTCCATTCGTAAACTAACGCTGCACCTACCGAAGAATTATTACTACCTAACAATACACTTGCAATTCCACAATCTAACAAAGTATCTTCTCCTACGTCCGCAATCGGAAATACTAAATCCGACGCAATATCCACGCTAGCACTATTGGTACATCCATTGATAGTATCGGTGACAACGAGGGTATAATTGCCTTCGGTGTTCACCAGCGGAGTAAGTGTACTATCTCCAAACAATATATTTCCAATATCCGTATCCCAGAAGTAAGTGAACGCACTACCCACGGAAGAAGCCGTACCGTCAAGATTTAGTGAAAGTTGATTACAGTTGATTGTATCGGGCATTCCTGCGACTGCGGTGGGAAGGGTAAAATTTTCCGAAACCACTACTATATCCTGATTGGTACATCCGTTGGTTAGGTTGGTCACTTCCAAGGTATAAGTCCCCGTCGCACCAATCTGTGGATTAATCGTATTCGCTCCCGCAAGAATATTTCCAGTCGTCGTTGTCCATTGATAGGTGAAGTCGTTGCCAACGGAAGATGCACCTCCGTCGAGGAAGGGCTGATCGTCATAACAATTTAATTCCAAATCGCTTCCAGCGTTAGCGGAGGGCACATCGGTCGCTTGGAAAATTTCGATGCTGTCTATCGCCGAGCACCCTGTATTAGTATTTAAAATTTCTAAAAAATACCATCCCGATTCGTTGACGATGATTATTGCGCTTCCTCCGCCCGAAACAATATTTCCGTCGGTAGTTGTCCAGTTGTAAGCATACTCCGATCCCGAAGTTGAACCCGCCGAGTTGATGGAAACGCTAGTGTTATCACAGGTTAACAAAGCATTTACGGATAAAATGACGATGGGTAAATCCGTCATTTCATTGACTAAAATAGAGTCAGCAGTTGCGTCGCCCGTAAAGTCATTAGTGATCGTCAGGACGTAAGTTCCTCCGGCGTTGATAGTTGGAAATAACGTGTTAGCACCCTGAGTAATGTTGCCATCGGTAGTTGTCCATTGGTAGGAATACTGAGTGCCTACCGACGAACCCGTTGCGTCCAAAACCAGCGTAGGTTGATTACAATCAATCATACCGACGGCATTGATGATTACCGTGGGCACACACTCCTCTGCTGCTACGGCAGTCACAGCGGTAGCGGTGCAGTTGTTATTGAGGTCAGTCACCGTCAGCGTGTAATCCCCCAAGGAGTTGATGGTGGGAAAAAGGGTATTTTCATCGAATAAAATATTGCCGTTGGGTGTGGTCCAGAGGTAGGAAAAATCGTTGCCCGTACTCGAACCCGTTCCGTCCAGCGTAATCGTGTTGGACGAGCAAGGGATGGTATCCGTACCAGTAGCCTGTGCAATTGGTAATTCCAAATCTTCGGTAACTGTCACTTCGTCGGTAGCGGTACATCCGTTGGTGATGTCAGTAACCAACAAAAGATACGTCCCCGTGGCGTCAGCAGTCGCCGTAATTGTATTGTTAACAGAAATGATATTTCCCCCAGCGGTCGCTGTCCATTCGTATAAAAAATCGCTACCGCTCGATGAATTACCACCGAGCGTCACCGTGGAATTTCCACAATTTAAAACGCCAGCCTGACCAGCATCCGCTATCGGCGCAATGGTATCTAACAGTATATTTACAATATCTAAGGCGGTACAGCCATTTTGCAAATTTGTCACCTCTAACTGATACGTTCCCTCCATATCAATTTGAGGTGTAAGGCTGTTGGGATCGGAGATTGTCCCCGAGCCAGTAAGTGTTGTCCATTCGTAGATAAAATTATTTCCCTGATCGGAATCCGTCCCGTCGAGATTTAGATTTAAAATAGTACAGGTCAACTCATCGTCCACGCCAGCATCGGCAAGCGGTGGTAAAGTATCTGCTAAGATTTCTACAAAATCCTCCGCCGTACATCCGTTTACAAAATTTGTCACCGTCAGCGTGTAAGTGCCCGCACTATCAATTTGGGGTTGTAAAGTATTTGCTCCCGCGATAATATTTCCATTGGTGGTCGTCCATTCGTATTCGTAATCATTTCCAGTTGAAGAACTTGTTCCGTCGAGGGTAAGGATGGTTTGGTCGCAATTTAGGGTTTGGGAAATCCCTGCTTCGGCATCGGGGAAAATACTGTTGTTGGTGACAGCTACTGAGTCCAAGGCTACGCAACCATTTTCCAGATTCGTCACCGTCAGTTCGTAGGTATCCACACCCTCCACTTCGGGAGTCAAAGTATTGCCATTGGAAAGAATGACGCCACCGTTGGAAGCATTCCATTGGTAAGAAAAATTACTCCCCGAAGACGATGCCGTAGCATTTAATTGAATCGTTGGATTAGCACAATTAACGAAGGTATCCTGACCAGCACCGGCAAACGGCAGCGTGAAATTTTCCGCTACCAAAACCGAATCAAAGGCAATACATCCATTGTCCAGATCGGTTACTAGCAACTCATAACTCCCAGCGGTATTAATGGTTGGTTGCAGGGTGGTAGGATTATCAATAGCCAATCCATTGGAAGTACTCCACAGGTATTCGACATTTCCCTGCGTTGATCCAGTCCCATTTAGCTGAATCGAAGAATTGTAACAATTCACTAACGTGTCCATCCCCGCATTGGCAATTGGAGCGATGGTATCTACCTGAACCGTAGTAGAATCTACTTGTACACAACCACTCCATGTATTCGTAATTTGCAGTTCGTAAGTACCCGCCGAGTTTACTGTGGGAGATAAAGTATTTTCTCCTAACAATATATTCCCGCCATTCGTAGCTGTCCACAAATATTCGAATTCATTGCCCTGATCGCCGCTGCCATTTAAAATGATTTGTGGATTATAACAATCAATAGTCATTTCCTCACCAGCATCTACCGTGGGTAAATCGTTGTTGGCGATCACTTCAAAATTACCCGTAGCTACACAATTATTCGTCGTGTTGAGAATTTCTAATTGGTAAATCCCAGCCGCATTGATTTGGGGTTGAAGGGTAGTTGCACCCGATTGGATATTTCCCATCCCGACTACCGTCCATTGATATTGATAATCCGTTCCCGAAGAAGAATTGGAAGCGTCAATTTCTATAACAGTAGTATTACAAGTGATAGTATCTATGGGCATTGCTACCTCAATTACGGGCAACATCAAGGATTGCGTCACCGTTACTTGCGAACTAGCAGTACAACCATTGATGTCATTTTCAACAACCAATTCGTACACCCCGCCACCATTTACCGTAGGAGTCAGAGTAGTTTCGCCCCCCGCTAAATTAGCACCGCTCACCGTCGTCCATTGGTAGGAAAAATTATTACCCTGCGAAGAGTTAGTACCATCCAGTTGATTGGTAGGCATCGTACATTCCAGCAAAATATCAGCTCCCGCATCCGCAAATGGCGCGATGGTATCCACGATCACTACGACCTGATCTACCTGTGTGCAACCACTCGTGCTGTTGGTAATTTGGACTTCGTACTCCCCCGCAGCGTTGACGGTCGGAGAAAGCGTATTGCCGTTTAACAATACATTCCCGCCGTTGAAGGCTGTCCATAAATATTCAAATTCGTTGCCTTGATCGCCACTTCCGTTTAAGACTATTTCGGGATTATCACAAGTGATGATGGAGTCATTTCCTGCGCTTACACTTGGAAGTGTATTGTTAGCTACCACGTCAAATATTTCGACTGAAAAACAATTATTCGACGTATTGGTGATTTCTAATTGGTAAGTTCCTGCTTGGTCTATTTGCGGTTGTAGCGTGGTGGCGCCAGCTACGATATTACCCGTACCGATGACCGTCCATTGGTACTGAAAAT
>JBCCJE010000383.1:0-5712 GCA_039027925.1 Bacteroidota bacterium | reverse complement strand
GACTTTCCTTCGATGCTATCTTCTCTAGTTTGTAACATTTCATTGGCAAAATAGATATTTCCGTAGCCCGTCGCTTCGGGGCGGATTAGGCTACCACCGTAGGAAAATCCTTTTCCCGTAAAAGTCCCCGTGTGTTCATTCGTCAATTTTTTGTACTGCCCAAAGAGGTAACCGACCTCCCTGCTGCCCACTCCAATGTCTCCGGCGGGGACATCAGTATTGTGACCGATGTGTCGGTACAGTTCATTCATAAATGCTTGGCAGAATCTCATCACCTCCCCGTCGGATTTTTCTTTGGGGTTAAAATTACTTCCCCCTTTTCCTCCGCCTAACGGAAGTGTGGTCAAGCTATTTTTAAAAGTTTGTTCAAATCCCAAGAATTTTAGAATGCTAAGATTGACGGATGGGTGAAAACGGATTCCTCCTTTGTAAGGGCCTATTGCCAAATTGAACTGAACTCGGTAGCCCTTGTGGACTTGGATTTTGCCATCATCATCTACCCAAGTCACTCGAAAAGAGATGACACGGTCGGGTTCTGTCATTCTTTCCAGCAGGGCGTGTCCTTGGTACTTTTTGTTTTTTTCCACAAAGGGAATAATAATTTCGGCAAATTCTTCTACTGCCTGTAAAAACTCAGGTTCGTTCGGATTCCTGTTTTCTACCCCTTTGAGGAAGGCTTTTACTTTTCTTGAAGCCATGCTAATGATAAATTTGAATGGTTAGATAATTTTTTCAGTAAAAAATAGATAAGGAATGGTTCAATAATAACTTTACATTTTCTACTTGTTCTTTTTCCTTTCTGCTGCGTTGATCCCGAGTACTCGGGACACCGATGCCCCGCATCGCCTACGATTTTCGCCTTGCATAAAGAAAAAATAACTGCGCATAAAATGTAAATTTATTAATGTACCATTCCTAACAGGTGATGACGTCATCCGCAATTTTTTACTGGTTAGATATAATTAATAATGGGGATAAATTGATAATCAGTTTAGAAATGGAAAGTTGTAACAATTAAATTACAAAATAAAAATTGCCGAGATTTTCTGTTCATAATCTCGGCAATATCTTGTTTTCTGATCGTAAAGGTAGGAAAGGAAAATTAATTCTCAAACTGCGGTTTTCTTTTTTCTAAAAACGCTTGGAATGCTTCTGTTAAGTCATTGGACAATAGCATGGAAGCATTCCACGCCGTCATGTAATTAAGTGATTCTTCTACGGAGTGATCTCTTTTGTACAGTAGCATTTCCTTGGTGCCCCGAATACAGAGCGGCGATTTGGATGCAATCATTTTTGCTAGGCTCATCACTTTTTCCATCATGGCTGCTTGGCTGACAAAAGACTGATTCACCAGCCCAATTTTTTCGGCTTCTTGACCATCTACGTTTCTTCCCGTGTAGGCGAGTTCTGCCGCAATACCGGGATGTACAATATTTGGTAGCCTTTGTAAAGTGCCGATGTCCGCTACTAAGCCCAAGTCAATTTCCTTAATGGCGAAGTAAGCATCATCGGTACAGTACCGCATATCACAAGCCGTTACGATGTCCACCGCACCGCCCACACACGCTCGGTGAATGGCTGCCAAAACGGGTTTGCGGCATTTTTCGATAGCCGTGATGCAGTCTTGTAGTTTGAAAATAAATGTACGGATGAGTTCTCTTTTTCTGCCTTCACAAGAAATGGAATTGTATTGTTGCAAATCCATTAGCGTAGCGAGATCAATACCCGCACAGAAGTTTTTTCCTTCGCCCGTCAAAACGATAGCTCGTACTTCCTCGGTTTCGTGCATCGTCTCAAAAAGCAATTTCATTTCTTCCCACATTGGACCATGCAGCGCATTGGATTTGTTGGGTCGGTTAAACGAAACGCTAGCAACGTGATCGTGAATGTCTATTTTAAAAAACTGAAAATCCATGAGGCTTATTTAAAATTGATTTTTTGAAAATGTAATTTTTTTGTTGGGAATATCGAATAAATTTTTGGGAAAGTTCCTCAAAATTTCAAGCCCTGAAATCTTAATTCCCATCCATCATCGTCAATACTCCAAAACAATTTTTCCAAAATGCTTACCCGACGCCTGATACTGAAACGCCGCCGCCAATTCATCAAACCCAAAACTTTTATCGGCGATGGGCTTCATCCCCGCAATGTTGATGGCATCCACCATTTTGTTTTGCATTTCCCGACTTCCTACTGCCAACCCTACCATAGTCAGGTGTTTGAAAAATAATTTGGGAAAAGTAATTTCTCCTTTTCTACCGTTGCCCAAAATTCCGATGGAGGCAATGAATCCTCCAATCTTGGCAGCTTCCACGGATTGCTTCATCGTACTGCCACCACCAACGTCCAAGACGTGATCAACACCGCCCTCTGACAATTTAAAAATAGTTTTTCCCCACCGAGTATCTTCCTTATAGTTCACTACGGCTTCTACTCCCATACTTTTTAATCGTTCGGCTTTCTCGGGGGAGGAAGTGGTGGCGAATACTTTTGCCCCAGCCATCTTAGCCAGTTGCAAGGCAAAAATACTCATCCCGCCAGTACCTTCAATCAGCACTTTATCTCCCGCCTGAATATTGCCCTCTACCATCAAAGCTCTCCACGCTGTGAGTGCGGCGCAGGGTAGGGTAGCCGCTTCGGCGTAAGTATATCCTTCTGGCATTTTAGTGACAGCATCGGCAGGTAAGCACGACATTTCTGCCATACATCCATCGAGGGTTTCCCCCGTGATAAACATCGTTTTTTTAAGAGTAGGTTTTCCTTCTATCCAGTTAGGAAAAAACATGGACATGACCTTGTCACCCACCGCCCATTGATCTACGTCCGCTCCAACGGCAATAATTTCTCCTGCGCCGTCGGACATCGGTACTCTTCCGTCGGGAACAGGAATTCCACCTATAGCTACTAAATAATCGTGAAAGTTAAGGGAGGTAGCGTGCCATCTGACTACGATCTGACCTGCATCTGGTGTAGGGTCTGGTTTTTCGATAACGGCTAAATTATCCAAACCACCGGGTTGTTTTATGCCAATTAATTTCATTTTTAAGTTGTTTTGTTTACTGCGCAAACTTAATCAATTCTGTTGAACTTAATGGCTATTTTATCTTTTTTGCCACGAAGTCACGAAGTCACGAAGTCACGAAGTCACGAAGTCACGAAGCCACGAAGCCACGAAGCCACGAATTTTTTTTAACCAAATTATAATTTCCCAGATCGTGAAAAAGTCTTGGTGACTTCGTGGCTACTTTATTTTTCGCCATGAAGCCATGAATTTTTTTTAAAACCAAATGTAATTACCTAGCCCCATGCTTTGAGAACTTCGCGGGATAGCAAATAAGTAAAGCAGTTCTTAAAGCCAACGAAAGCTCCATAATTTGGCTTTAAGAACGCTTGCATTCCCACTTTCCCATCTCACGGAGTTCTCAAAGCGTGTGGCTAAGTAGTTACAACCAAATTATAATTTTTTCAGATCGTGAAAAGTCTTGGTGACTTCGTGGCTATTCTTTTTTTTATCCTCAGTTATTTGTATCTAGCGGCGCAGAACGTTGCTTTACAATATTACTCAACGAAGCAAGGCAACGAACAAACCCCCAACTTCAAATGTTTGCAGGGTAGTTTTTTCACCGAAGATTTATCAATGATCTTTCATTCCTAAATTTTTTAAGCACACTTGTGTTTAGACGATACTCTTACTTTTTTAAAAACAAAAGAAAAATCATGGCTGCTAAGTTTTACGACTTCAAAAATTTTAAAGGAGATTTTACGGGCGGATTAGTAGCGGGGGTGGTCGCACTTCCGTTGGCACTTGCGTTTGGCGTACAGTCGGGCATGGGCGCAACTGCGGGCTTGTACGGAGCGATTGCCGTTGGAATATTTGCGGCATTGTTCGGAGGAACAGAGACACAAGCGAGTGGTCCCACCGGCCCTATGACCGTGGTCTCCGCTGCCTTGGTTGCCGCCGCTATCGAGATGACTGGAAGCCTTGAAAATGGGATGACTATCATCTTATTAGCATTTTTGGTGGGCGGTTTATTTCAAGTCATCTTTGGATTTCTCAACATTGCTAGCTACGTCAAATATTTTCCCTACCCCGTGGTTTCTGGATTTATGAGTGGGGTAGGATTAATCATTGTCATCCTCCAAATTTTTCCCTTTGCGGGGCTAGGATCAGCAAAATCCACCCTAGCCGTCGTTCAAGATTTGCCCCGACTGTTTTCCGAAGCGAATGTGTCGGCGTTGATTTTAGGAGCGATCACCATTGCGGTATATTTTGTTTTTCCCAAAATCACCAAGGCTATTCCGAGTGCGTTGGTGGCATTGATAGCAGCTACCCTCATTAGTTATTTTGCTAAAATGGACGTTCCCTTGATTGGTGAAATCCCCTCGGGGTTACCCTCTTTTCAGCTAGGCGGTATCCTCGAAGTGGATGCGAGTGCGTATAGCCTTATTATAGAATACGGACTTGTTCTAGCCGTTTTGGGGAGTATAGACTCTTTACTGACTTCGGTCATTGCGGACAATATGACTAAGACCAAACACAACAGCAATCGCGAGTTGATCGGGCAAGGCATTGGCAACATGCTCGCTGCTGCCATCGGAGGGATACCCGGTGCGGGGGCGACCAAGGGTACAGTAGTAAATATCAACGCAGGAGGTACTACCCGATTATCGGGCGTTTTACATGGCGTCTTTCTTTTGGCCGTCTTATTGGGTTTAGGAAAGCTGGCGGCATATATTCCTTTATGCGTACTCGCAGGATTATTGATCCCCATTGGGTTTAAAATTATTGATTTTAAAGGGTTAAAACACCTGACCAAAGTTCCCCGTGCGGATGCCGTAGTGTTGATTTTGGTTCTGCTGATTACCACTTTCGGTAGTTTGATTCAAGCCGTAGGTATCGGTGTTGCCTTAGCTTGTTTGTTATTTATGAAAAAATCGGGAGACCTCAGCGAGCAGGGTTTGGAGGTAGGTTCCATATCAGATTTTGATGGCTCGAAGCCTTGGCAAGATGAGCAGGTCTTTTACGAGGCGTACAAGGATAAGGTGATTATCAAGCACTTGTACGGGCCTCTATTTTTTGGATTCACTTCTTACTTCAAGGATCAAATCAAATCTTTACCCAAAGATGTAGCAGCCGTTATTCTCCGGATGGACAGAGTACCTTACATAGATCAATCTGGTTTGTACACACTTGAGGATGTGATTTTTGATTTGAGGGAAGGAGATATCGAGGTCATCTTGGTAGGATTAAAAGAACAACCCTACGATATGCTCAAAGCTGTGGACATCATACCCGACCTAGTGCCCGAAGAAGATTTATTTGAAAAGGTGGAGGATAGTTTTAATTATTTGAGAGAACAATTGAAGGTAACTGCGTAGTGTTCATTTGGTCAGATCATTAGAAAATAAGAGTAGCCGCGAAGTCGCAAAGATTTTTTTTGCCACGAGGTCTCGAAGGCACGAAGTCAAAATTTTTTTTGGTTCTTTGACAAATCCCGTGGAACAAACCCGAAGGGATGACAAGATTACCCCAAAGGGGTTTAATAACTTAGTATAGGGCATTAGTTCAACAAATTAATAATTAATATTCAGCAACTTTTTATTCTAAAATGTACCGTCCCGCTGGGACTTTAAAATTGTGCAAAATTGCTTTTTTACTACTACCGATTTGCCGCACCTCTGGTGCTTTTTAGCTTGTCTCGAAATCTCAAT
>JBCCJE010000382.1:0-5738 GCA_039027925.1 Bacteroidota bacterium | reverse complement strand
TCCTTTCTGCTGCGTTGAAAAGCCTTTGATGCTCTGGCATCAAGCAAGCACAGGATGCCCCGCATCGCCTACGTTTTTCGCCTTGCATAAAGAAAAAATAACTGCGCATAAAATGTAAATTTATTAATGCACCATTCCTAATCAATAGGTTACTCAGAAAATTCAATGGTTATCCTATTAATTTTAGCCACTAACCGAAACGATTTATCACTTCTTTTAACGCCGACTAATTATAACTTCACCGAGGCTTCGGGACAAGTTTATGCCCCTTATGATCTTCCCTTTTTTAACATCCACTACTCGTCAAGAAAAATTTCCCAACAAAACTCTCACATCATCCACCGACTCCACATTAAACCGCGCCTTCGAATTTTGTACCCCCACCTTTACCGTAAAAGCAGATTCTGGCAACGCCTCAAACGTATCCTCATCTGTCCAGTCATCGCCTATGGCTAGGTAAAAATCAGCGGGATATTGATTCATCCATCTTAGGGTTGCAGCGCCTTTGTTGACTTCGAAGTTTTTGATTTCTACCACCATGTCTCCTTCTAGCACTTGAAGGTGACGATCTCTCGCCATGTATTTTAAATGACTCGTCAACTCCCTACTGCGCAGTTCACCTAGCCCTAGTTCCACCTTCCGAAAATGCCACACCAACGAATAATCTTTTTCCTCAATAAAAGATCCGGGCGTTCTGCTCACATAACTATCCAAAACGGGGTGAATTTCTTTTTTCCATTTGCTGTTGACATCTTTTAGTTTTGTCCATTTCCCTCCTATTGGCTTTAGCCATAGCCCGTGCTCACCAATCAATGAAATATTCAAATGTCCCAGCCAGCTTTCAAGCGTTTGACGCCCTCGACCACTAATGATGACGACGTGGTTGCGGGGATCGGCCGCCAGCTTTTCTAATACTTCCAAGAGATACTCGTCGGGAGAGGCATCCTTAGGATCAGGAAAAAAAGGCATTAGAGTACCATCGTAGTCCAGCAAGAGGAGTCGCTGTTGTGCGGCTTGGTACTCCTGTGTCAAAGAGTTAACATCCGATTCACTTAGCTGCCGAATTTCTAGGGCTTGCTGCTCTTCTTTTACTTTTTTCAAATTGGTCATAAACACATCTACCCAATGGTGGATATTATATCGCTGCAATGATTTTTGCATGATCTCGTTTCTACGGATTTGTTCTTCTCTAGGCATAGTTAGCGCTAGGTGCATAGCCTCCACCATCCGATTGATGTTGTTAGGATTAATCAAAATAGCATCCGATAACTCCTTAGATGATCCAGCCATTTCGCTCAGTATGAGTACTCCCGTCCTATCCAGTTTGGATGCGATGAACTCTTTGCACACCAGATTCATCCCGTCTCGCATGGGAGTGACGAGCGCCACTTCGGCGATGCGGTACAACGCCGACAGCTTAGTCATCGGTAAGGATCGGTAAAAATAATGTACGGGAGTCCAGTCCATCATCGAGTATCGCCCGTTGATTCTGCCTACCAATAATTCTATCTCTTCCTTGATCTGCTTATATTTTTCTACGTGCTCACGCGACGGAACAACTAGCATCACCAACGAGACGTGATTCAAAAACTGTGGATGTTTTTCTAAAAAAAGTTCAAAGGCATTTAGTCGCTGTGGAATCCCTTTGGAATAATCCAATCGGTCAATACTCAGAATAACCCGCTTACCTTGGAGGGAAGTTCGAAACAGCACTTCCTGTGCAATAGTATCGGGAGAGGCCGCAAAACTAGCGTACTTTTGGTAGTCAATTCCCATCGGAAAGGAATCTACCAACACGACTCGATCCCCGTTTTGTACATATTGTTCCTTCACACTCTTGGCGGCCAGCCGACTTACTGAACTCAAAAAATGCCGCATGTCATCGTAAGTGTGAAACCCAATCAAATCAGCGCCTAGTAATCCATTCAATATTTCTTTTCGCCAAGGTAACAATCGAAACATCTCGTAGGAAGGAAATGGAATATGGTTGAAGTAACCAATGCTTAGTCGGGGATGTTTGGCTCTTATCAATTCGGGAAGTAATAAAAGTTGATAATCATGCACCCACACCGTATCGTCCTCCTCGATGTATTTCAATAGCTCATCACAAAATTTTTTATTGACTCTTTTGTAAGCCTCCCAGAACCTATCATTATATTCTATGTACTGCGGAAAGTAGTGAAAATTCGGCCAGATGATGGTATTCGAAAAACCTTCGTAGTAAAGTTTTACGTCTTCCCAAGTAAGCGCAACGGGACGCATATTTTCTTCTTTTAAATGCTCCTCTATCTGCTGCTGTTCTTTCATGGTCTTGGGATAGTATCCCGTCCAGCCTAACCAAATATTGTTACCATTTTTATAAACTGATCCCAGTCCGGTGGCTAGTCCACCTTCACTCGGTACAAATTTTAACGACCCATTGGGCGTACTTTCTACCCTAATGGGTAGCCGATTGGAAATAATAATTGTCTTTGCCATTGGGAAATGATAATTGTGAAATGATTTTTTAAAAGAACTAAGGAATGAAAAATTAATAAGATGAGCAAATAGAGTTAGGTCTCATTCAAAAAATTTAAGTCGCAATTTGAAATATTAGCCCGAAATCTTGTCACATTTTTTTGGAAAAAAAACTCTCCTCCGAGCCTAACTACCGTTCGTTTTTTCAATTTCAGCGGCAGGCACTACATTCCTCAAAAAAAAATACATTAAAAGAATCGCTACTACGTCAATGCAAGCCAACACAAAATTGATAAAATCGCTGCGCTGCTCCCAGAAAAATAGCATGCAATTTGGATTTGACGATAATGTATTTTTCTAATTAACCTACGCTTATAATCATACCTCCTTCTCATCACGTTCCTATACTATTCGTTCAATTTTTTCAAGAAGTCTGCTCGCAGCCTTAGAACTATTAAACATCAAAACCATGGTAGAAAACGTGTACAGTATTATTGATTCAAAAATCCAATTTATGGATTATCAGATCAAAGAAATGATTAAAGCAAAACTTGGAAAATTACCTAAAGGTATTTCTGAGGACGTTAATTTTTTACCCGAGCATCTCGCCAATCTTTCCGAGAGTGATCGGATGCTAGCGGGACTAGAAGCATACAGTCGCAATATGAGTTTACTGCTCCTGATGCGAACTTCCCTAACTTACCTTTCTGCGGAAACTGCGTTTTTCTTACTATCCAATGATAAATACTTGGACTTTTCGGAAAAGCAACTTCGAGTCATCATGGAAGAAGCTCTGTACGATCAGGCTACTGCCGACCTCGAACTCGTTATTGACAGGGCGATGTTTAAGTTGGCACTTTCGTCGTAGATTTGGTAAAGATCAAGACTCACAAAACCTATTTCCTCTTCGCACGCACCATTCGATTTTTCCCATTCAAATCTTTTTTCAAAGTGACCTCTACGAATCCCCTGTTCTTCAAAAGATCAACTACCTCCGTGGCGTTGAACTCATTCAATTCAAAAAATAAAAATCCGTTTGGCTTTAACTTTTGCAAGGAAAAATCTGCGATCTTACGATAAAAAATCAGAGGGTCTTCTTCCTCGACGAATAGTGCTAGCTCAGGCTCAAACCGCTGCACGTGTTCGGACATCAAGTGCTTCTGATGAGGAGGGATGTACGGTGGGTTACTGCCGATGATTTCGAAATCAGCGAATTGATCCCAATTGGACGGATCTAGGATATCCGCTTGAACAAAGGCAACTGCCGCCTCTAGCCGTTGCGCATTAGCAGCAGCTACCGCAAGTGCCTTCGCATCAACGTCAACGGCGTGTACATCGAGTTGCTTATTTATTTTTTTTAAGGCGATGGGAATACAGCCCGTGCCCGTGCCGATGTCGAGGAACTGAACGGTCTGGTTTTTATAATATTTCCCAACTGTATTTTTTATCCAAAAAACCAACTCCTCGGTTTCTTGCCGAGGAATGAGCACGTGCCGATTTACCTGATATTTATGCCCGTAAAAATCTGCTTGCCCCAAAATGTATTGGACAGGTTCGTAGTGCAGTAGTCGTTTTAGAATATCCTCTAGCCGTTTGATCTGATCTTTTGAAAAGTGCGACGCACTCGTAAAATCATAAATCTTAAATTCATCTTCAAAAACAATTCTGGCGATAGAATAGGCTTCGCGCTCATCGTAGATCGAAGTCAACTGCTTCGCAAAATATTGGTAGGATGCTTTGGTATCCATCAAAAGTTAAAGCTATATTTTCTTCATTAACATGTCTAAAATTCTTCTCCACCACCGTAGTTACCACCTCCCCCTCGACGACTACCTCTACCTCTTTGATTTTTTTGATTCAACCGATAGTTCAAGGTAAGTCTGAAGGTTCTTCCCCTCCATTGGAAATCATCCTCCCGATAAAAATTTTCGGTCTCAATGATGCTTCGCCTTCTTCGGGATTGAAAAAGGTCAGAGACATTAAATGTGATCGTCCCATTATTATTGAATACGTCGTGACTCAATC
Source organism: Bacteroidota bacterium (assembly GCA_039027925.1). Lineage (GTDB taxonomy): Bacteria > Bacteroidota > Bacteroidia > Chitinophagales > Saprospiraceae > CAJQQY01. The sequence continues at coordinate 1,256 of JBCCJE010000382.1, read as the reverse complement.
CTAGATCGAGAAAAGTAATGGATTTATCGCGCCCTTGGGTCGTCTCTCGGGGTGCTCGGTAATTGAGTCGAATTTGAACATCTGTTTTTTTCCTAATTGTTCCCCTCGTGGTCAATCTTCCCCTAGCAGTATAGGTATCCGCTTGGAAAGCATCGCCCAAATTGGAGCCATCCGTGACGGATCGAAAAAGATTAACATCTCCATTGAATTGTACCCACTTTACTGGATTGTAAGAAAACGTAAACTCCAAACCAATATCATCCTGCGTCGTCAAGTTTTCTGGTCGGCGGAAGGTCGTATCTGCCACTTGGCTAGTGACAATACGAGCAATCACATCCGTAGTGTGGCGGTAAAAAATAGCCGAGGAAAGCGATCCTTTTTCCCAAATCTTAACGTGCCCTAGCTCGTAGGAATCCGTAAATTCTGGATCTAAATTGGGGTTTCCGCTGAACTGATTACGAGCATCACTAAAGGTAAAAAACGGATTCAAATCCCAGAATCGGGGTCGCCGCACCCTACGGCTGTAGCTCACCTGAATCGAATTGCCGCTGCCCAACTCGTAGGCGACAAAGGCACTAGGAAAGAGATTGGTGTAGTTTCTGGCATTGATAGAATCGTTGTTGACCAGTTCTGTACGCACATCCGAATGCTCTACTCTAGCACCTACTGAAAATGAAAATTTATTGATTTTATTTCCGTAAGTAGCATACACGCCGTAGATGTTTTCGTCGTAGTTGAACTCATTGGTTAGGTTAGGTAGGGATTGATATTCTCCGTTCACTAGTTCTTCTACTTTGTAATCATTATTTATCATCCTGAATGATCCTTGGTAGCCTAGTTCTAGTTTTTCTTTTTTCCCAAAAGGACGGGTGTAGTCCAGCCTTGTGATTAATCGCCGCTCGCCTTCTTCGTTGGCAGAGCGTTGAAATAAGTTTTCCCGATTGGTAGGGTTCATATCGGGATCGAAGTACGTCTCCAAAAAATCGGAGCTTTCTTTTTCAACGTTGTCTTGAAATCTGATGTCCCCAACAAGTTCGTGTCCTTTGCCTTTAAGTTTTTTGGTGTAGGTCAAGGCATACTCAAGTTTACTTTCATCTTCCTCCTCATCGTCGGTTCTCAGCGTTGTACCAATGGGATTGAATTCCGTACCCAAGTAGTCCAAGTAGAGTACCTCGGCGCTGTTGGCGTCATTTTTAAGTCGATATAAAAAAGGAGTGGTCAGTATATGGTGGGGAGCAGGTTAGGAATCAGGAGCG
>JBCCJE010000381.1:0-5741 GCA_039027925.1 Bacteroidota bacterium | reverse complement strand
GTGCTTGCTTGATGCCAGAGCATCAAAGGCTTTTCAACGCAGCAGAAAGGAAAAAGAACAAGTAGAAAATGTAAAGTTATTATTGAACCATTCCTAAAGCGTTTTTCTAATTGGTATGCCGACAAGTATAGAAAAATTTAGATTTGATTTTATTAAAGACTTCAAATGGCTTTTCAGAGATTGGTGTTACAGGTATAATCAAAATATACGCACCCCCTAGAAGATTTAGTTTACCAGATTTCAACAACAAATGACCAGCAGAGAGCATATTTTTTTATCTTCACAATTTGGACTAACTTATATCTCCAATTAGCGTTTTGACAAGAGAAAAGAGATCGAAGCATACTTGATTCGGAGTTTGCCTTGCCCTCAGGTTTATCTAAAAACTTTGGATTGTCTTCTCCACTTCTTCCTCTAGGTGCAAAAATCCAATCCTAATTAATTTCAAAAAAAGAAAAAACACTATAACAACATATGCAATTTATTCCATTCAAAAAAAAGTTAGAAGAATCTCCGTTGCGAGTTCTGCTGTGCCTAGAAAAGCAAATTGATTACTGCGAAACATTTGCTAAAGATAAAGATCATCCTTATCACAAAATAAGCAAGGAGGTACTGAAGATGATAGAAGACGCTCCCTTACTGAGAGCGGGTATAGAAGACATGAGTCTGCTGCCTCAGTACGAGAAAGAGATCAACTTACTGTTTGCGCCGCTCTTTCCAAAGCAGCTACAAATGAATGAAATCAAGTCGGTAGTGATTCCTTTTCAGTTTACTGCATTTCATTTGTCGCAGCGATTCCAAAATATTATAAAAAATGCGGGACCGGACTTTAGGTTGGATATGGAAAGTTTTGGTGAAAGAAGATCTTACTTTTTTGCTTGCTCGTTTATTTTAAAAGCCTACTACAAGCAGTCCATAAATTTTAATCGCCCCGTATTTATGCACATCCCCGATCAAACCAAAGGCATCACTCGACATTACAGGGCAATGTTCAATGTGGATTTTATTGACATCATTAAGACGGAAAAGGCACCCGACATCACTCAAGAGGACATTGATGAATTATTGCTACGTGGGGAAGATCTCGAATTTTGGAAATCTAAATTTCCACCTAACAGCTACATCTTGAAGGGCTTCGGTATTGCTAATCTATTTGATGTGACGAACGACGTAATACTCTCTGATATGCGATCGGTATTTCTTCGAAATGATGAAGGGGTATTTAAAGATTTTAAAGAAAACCTCATCAACCTTATGGGGATCAAAGATTTGATGGTAGGCTACTCCATTCAGAATGCCAAGCCTGACAAACCGGCGGATAGCTTTATGAAAAGAACTTACGATAGTATCATCCTAGATGAAGATGAACAGTTGAGCTATCACGAAATTTTCTGCGATTACGTAAGGGATACTGTCCTTCATAATTCTGAGGTGATTGCCATTTCGGATATTGAAAAATACGGTGAGCGTAGTGGAAAAAATCATTTTTATAAAAAAATGAAAAAGAAAGGTATCAAAAGTATCATCCTTGTTCCTCTAAAATTGAACAACGGATTGATTCAGTTATTAGAAATGGCTTCTACCCGCAAGAACGAATTGAATATGTTGAGTGCCTATAAGCTAGAAGATATTATCCCGTTTGTAAAAATTGCGGCGGAGCGATACATCGAAGAAGGTCAAAATGTGCTGGAGAGTACCATCCAAGAAAATTATACGTCCATTCATCCTACGGTAAAATGGAGATTTACCCAAGCAGTTAGTGAATTTATTGACCAAAAAAATGAGGGCGTTGAAGACCCTGCCTTAGAGAGAATCGTCTTCGATGAGGTATATCCGTTGTACGCCCAGAGTGACATCAAGGGATCTTCGACGGCTCGCAATGCTGCCATTCAGGCAGACTTGAGTTTGCAACTTTCTCTGGTGATTAAGACTTTTCAAAAGATTATGGAAGTGCAATCTTTTCCCATCTACGATAATTTGGTTTATCGAGTGCAAGAGTGTTTGGATCACGTTAACGAAGGTATCAAAGCGGGGGACGAGGTGAGTATCTTAGAGTTTTTAAAAGGTGAAATCTATCCCGTTTTCGATCATTTGAAAACTTTGAATCCTACTTTTGAAGCAGCGGTGAATGCCTATATTGCTCGGATAGACCCACAATTACACGTTGTGTATCAGCAGCGAAAGTCTTACGAAGATAGTGTCAACACCTTGAACAATAGACTAGCAGCCTACTTGGATAAAGAGCAAATCAAGGCACAAGAGATGTTCCCACACTACTACGAACGCTACAAAACCGACGGCGTAGAGTTCAACATGTACATCGGTGCCTCGTTGGTCAACGACGATAGTTTTAACCTGATGTATTTACAAAATTTGCGTTTGTGGCAGTTGCAGGTCATGTGTGAGTTGGAGCAGCTTGCGTTTGATTTGGTGGATGAGTTGCCCTATGCTCTCCGAGTGGCTTCCTTGATTTTGATTCACAGTAATCCACTCGCCATTCAGTTCAGTATGGAGCAAAAACAATTTGACGTGGACGGTGCATACAATGCCCGGTACGAAATTGTCAAAAAGCGAATTGATAAATCTCACATCAAAGGAACGAACGAACGATTGACGCAACCCGGAAAAATCGCCATCGTCTATTCGCAAGATAGAGACACCTTCGAGTATCTCAACTACATCAAATATTTACAATCCAAAAATTTGCTCGGCAAAATTGAAATGTTAGACTTGGAAGATTTGCAGGGGGTTTCGGGATTAAAGGCAATTCGGGTAGAGGTCTTGTATCAACCTAAAGCGGTAAAAAGGAAAAATGGACAAACGACGATTACTGAGGGTAAGGGTGAAATGGTGGAGGTGAAGAAGTAGTCTTTTGGTGTTATCGAAGTAGTAACCTGTATTTGGTTTGGCTTTGCCAATATAGACGATTGATCAAACAACTTTTTCCAAATAAAAAATAACCCCAAGCCTTAATATCAAAAGGCTTGGGATTTTTATTAGAATATGTCTAAAATGAAAGGTCGAGCAATGATTAATTTTTTCCCAAAAAAAAAACGCTTTGTTGTAACTATCTTCGGAATGACTTCCTTAGCAGTAATGATGCTCAATTCTTGTGGCAATGTTAACGACACGAGGAAGCATACAAGAAATTGTCCTTTGGGTACGTACTACGGAGTAGCAGTTGGTAATGATAGCAAACGCTCCGACATAGATGCCATCGGCGCAACGAAAATTCACATTTGGATTCATTGGGATTATACCGAGCCAGTAATTAAAGTCCCCTTACTTTCTATGAATGACGTCACGGAAGAACTGATTGAACAGTATAGCTCTGGAAATTACAAAGGCATTGATTGGTCATTAACGGACTCGTTGTTGAACCTTTACGAAGGGTTGACTTTAGTGGCGGGGGTAGGTAGTGGATGGAAGGTGGATATGCCATTTTATCAAGACAAAAAAATAGCTCCCGAAGCAATTGGGGAAGAAAAATACCTAGCGCATTTGTATCTTTTTACTCGGAGTTGTGTAAGGCGATACGGTGACAAAATTGTAGGATGGCAAATAGAAAACGAACCCAACGTGGCGGCCGAAACCGAGACAGTTGGTATCCGAACGGGTGATGCTTGGCACGATAAAGATTTTGTAACAAAAGTTTTACAAATACTAAAAAAAGCAATTCAAGAAGAAGATCCCGAAGCGTGGGTAACTATTAATTTTCACACCGACATCCATTACGAGAAAGATATTCAAGAGTGGTTGCCTTTGGTAGATGTGGTAAGTATAGATGCGTACCCTAATTACTTTTCGGGTAATCCTGTCAACTCAAAAGTAGTTTTAGACAGGGTAAAAAAAGCTAAAGCATTGGCAGGAGAAAAACCAGTAATCGTCATGGAAACTGGATATGCCACCGCACCCAAAGAACTTGGTTACTCCGAAAAAAAACAAAGTATTTACATTGAGGAAGTATTTACTGGAATTGCCGAAGCGGGAGGTTGTGGTGTATTTTATTTTAAACTTACCTCCGCCGAGGAAAATCGTAATAAGCTGATTCCCCAAGAAAATTACTGGGGACTGATTCGAAAAGATGGCTCCCCAAAGACAGGCTGGCATACGCTAAAAAAAATGATAGAAAGAAGATAGGTTTTTGCAAACGCAGGGTATTGTTATTAGTTATTAATTCTGTCTCTTACGTCAAAAATCATCTACCGCTCGGTAAGCATCAATGACCGCTTGTTCTCCTTTTTTTCCCTCCGAAAAATTACCGTGTTCCATGCCTACAATGCCGTCAAATTTTTTGCTGTGGATGAATTTGAAAATATTTTTATAATTGATTTCGCCCGTAGTGGGTTCTTTTCTGCCGGGGTTGTCACCGACTTGGAAGTAGGCAATTTCGTCCCAACATTTTTCGATGTTAGGTATCAGATTTCCCTCCGTGATTTGTTGATGATAAACATCAAAAAGAATTTTACAAGCAGGGCTATTGACTGCTTTGCAAATGGCGTAGGCTTGAGCCGAACCCGTCAAAAATAAGCCAGGATGATTTTTGAAGTTTAATGGTTCTAATACCATCGTCAATTGATGTGGTTCTAGGATTTCGCAAGCGCGCCGAAGCGTATCAATGACATTAGCAGTTTGGTAGCCCATGTCCAATTTCAAATCCAAATGCCCCGGTACTACGGTCATCCAAGTTGCCCGAACTCGTTTGGCTACATCAACGCTTGCTTTGATTTCATTTAAAAATTCCGTGCGCCATTCCTCTTTTCCAGAAGCTAGATTAGGCTCTCGCCAGTAGATTTTGTGTGCGACAAACACACCCATCTCGATGTTGCGATCTACCATGATTTTTGCCATAGCTTCTTGTTCTTGGATGGGGCGCTTTCTCATGCTATTATCTTCAAAGGCGGTGAAGCCTTGGTCTGCCATAAAGTTTAACTGAGCAACGGGATCGTCCCCTGCGTGGTGCTTGAACATTCCGAGGTGCGGCGCATATTTTAGCTTAAAATTATTTTTTGCAGATGAATTGTTATAAAATTCTGCGGTGCTACCCGTAGCTAAAATGGGCGTAGCCATAAGACTCGATTTGACAAATGTTCTTCTTTTCATTTTCTTAGAATTTGTTTAGATGGTTTTACTGGGAGACAAAGGTTTCGGAGCAGGCTGCATTCATAATCTGCCCGATGCAGGCGGGTTTATAATTTTCAATCCTCAATCTTAACCTCCTCAAAATCTTTAAAAATCGAAGTCCTCGCTGCTTCCGCTTTTTCTTGGTAATCTTTCCAGTCCTTCGCAAAGAATTTATTTACTTTTTCCAAAACTTCTTCCAACCTTTCCTTAGCGTGGGCGGTAGCGAACTGAGCCATTTGCCCCGGCTTGCCATCTGATCCGCCGATGTATCTTGAAGCCGTAAATAATTTCGAATTAAGTCGATCATCTGATCTTGTGATTCCTTTAGCATCCTGCGGGGTTACGTAGAGCAATTGCATTTGGGTAATGCTATCGGTCATCGCTTTCCCCAATTTTTTGATTTGTTTTTTGAGCGAGTCGGGCGCATTCACCATTTGATCGTTAACCAACTTGATCGTCTTTTTGGCAGCCTTTAATTGATTAAAACTTTCGGTAGCTGCATTAACGATTTTATTAAAATCATTAATCGCCACTTCTTTTTGTTCCAACTGAGTGGCGGTGATTTTTAAGCGAGGATCAAGGTGAACCTTGATATTGGTTGAGTCTTTAAAATCTCC
>JBCCJE010000380.1:0-5767 GCA_039027925.1 Bacteroidota bacterium | reverse complement strand
CTTAAATATTTTATTTATTTTAAATTGTAAAAAGTACACAGATTTCACTACCCATTCTAGGGATTTTTTTTCGGGATTCATTATACTTTGTGTAAACTTTACACTACCTTTGAAATACTGTTTAAATGATAAAATTATATTGTTATTTCGAGAGTTTGCGTTTAAAGTTTTTTGGTTAAATGGTTTAATTTAAATGGTAGTTCAAATTTTCCTTTGTAAACTCAAAATATAACAATCATCAAATGACAGTCGGGTTAATTAAAGGCGAGGTACAAACCTCGCCTTTTGTTTTTGGTACAAGTAGCTAAGAAAGCCAATCCTACGGCAGATCAACTATGTCAACCTTCCTTTCCAAATTGGAGACAGTAAAACCATACAACGAGCTACTCCTCCACCAAACAATCTTTTAAGAGTTTCCCATATTTTTTTATTTTTGCGGCATCAAATTGGAGGTCAACGGATGATCATTTTTTATAATAAAAAAAACTAAAGAAATGGGAAGAGCATTTGAATACCGAAGAGCCGCAAAAGAAAAACGATGGGCCAACATGTCCCGCGTTTTTCCAAAATTAGCTAGACAAATTACCATAGCTGCAAAAGAGGGTGGTCCTGATCCCGAAATGAATCCCAAGTTGAGATTAGCCATTCAAAATGCGAAGGCTAACAATATGCCCAAAGATAATATCACTAGAGCCATCGAACGGGCTTCGGGAAAAGACGCTGCCAACTACACCGAAGTCAATTACGAGGGGAAAGGCCCACACGGTATTTTAGTATTCGTAGAAGCTGCTACCGACAACACGACGAGAACCGTTGCCAACGTAAAATCCTACTTTAGCAAAGCGGGTGGCGGTTTGGTTCCCACGGGTTCATTGGAATTTATGTTTGATCGTAAAGCTGTTTTTGAGACCGAAAAACAAGAGGGCATGGATCTCGAAATGTTAGAATTAGAACTTATAGATTACGGACTTACCGAGATTGAAGTGGACGGAGATACGATCTATTTTTACGGCGATTACAAAGATTTTGGAACACTCTCCAAGGCACTAGAAGAACAAGAAATTAAAGTGGCCAAAGCGAACCTTCAACGATTCCCTACCTCCCCCGTTGACTTCACCGATGATCAAATGCTAGAGATAGAAAAAATGCTGGACAAGCTGGAAGACGATGATGATGTACAGGCGGTATATACGAACATGGCGTAGTGGGGAATTGAGAAGAGGGAAAAGATACTTAGGCAGAGCAGATTGGATTTTTGTTGTTGGTTTTTTTTCTTTGACTGTAAAGTGTAGCGAAATCCTCCATCTGCTGACTTCAATTGAATAATCATAATTTAAATTTATTTCATAAAATCTTATTAGGTTTTTACAGAAAGAATACGAAACAGTTCTGAGTCAAAATCTAGTAAAAATAAAAACTACAACATTTACACATGATTGCAGAAATTCATACCGAAAAAGGATTAATGAAAGTGGAGTTCTTCGAAGAAGATGCGCCCAACACCGTCAAAAATTTTACGGATTTAGCAAAAAAAGGCTTTTACGATGGGCTTACTTTTCACCGGGTGATTCCCAATTTTGTTATCCAAGGAGGATGTCCCAATGGTATTGGAAATGGAGGCCCCGGCTATCACATTGATTGTGAGTTGGATGGAGATAATCAGTTTCACGATAGGGGTGTGCTATCTATGGCACATGCGGGGCGGAATACGGGAGGATCTCAATTTTTTATCTGCCACAGTAGAGATAACACGGCACACCTCGACCGAAATCATACTTGCTTCGGAAGAGTATTCGAAGGAGTGGACATAGTAGATGACATCAGACAGGGCGACAAGATTGATAAAATTGTAGTGGTAGATTAAGATTTTTGCCAACAAAAAAATCATTCGTTCTATTCGGGATCATTTTGTAACAAAACATTTCCGAAATAAAAAATAGCTCCTCGAATCGTTCGGGGAGCTATTTCTTTTAAACCTGATGTGTACTCAACCTCAAAGGTTTAGCGCACGTACTTCTTTGCTCTTTAGTTAAACCTACCGAAAGGATCGTCGTCATCGTCGTCGTCTCCATCAAACATACTCGCCAATGGATCACTGAACGTAGTATTGGACTCTAAGTAATCTTTACTCAGTACATTAAAAGAGGCCAAGCCATGTAGCACCAATTCCATGTAGGTATAAATATCGTCTTTAGGTACTTTTTTGTCTTGTACCAGCTTACGGAGTCCTGCCACTTGATCCAACTCTTTTTGGAAAGCCTTCTCGTCCATATCGTTTAGAATATCTACTTCGTTGCCTCCCGAAAACCACGCTCTGATGGTACCGTAGGGATCTCTTTCTCTACCTTTCTTTAGTTTATCGGGATTTGGAAAAATCTCCAAAAACTCTTTTTTGATGGCACTTGACATGAGCTTCATCGCCACGTTGTAAGGCCCTTCCTGCTCACCTTCATATACCAATTCCACCTTACCCGTGATAGCTGGTACTACGCCCCAAAAATCCGTGATCCGTACCCGAGTATTTTTATCTTGATTTAAGAGCATCCGCCGCTCGGAGGTACTGACTAAGTTTTCGTATCCCGAAATACTCAGCCGAGCCGATACCCCACTTTTTTCGTCAATGTACTCGCTATCTCTGGCTTCGAAAGAAATGCGCTCCAGTAGAATTTTGAGTATTTCGGGGACTTCCACTTGGTGCTTTTGCTCTTTGGATAAGCTCGCTTCCTGCTCGGTGATAGTTCTCGCAATGTCAATAGTCTTCGGGTAGTGCGTCAGAATCTGACTTTCGATTCGATCCTTCAACGGCGTGATGATGCTTCCCCGATTGGTATAATCTTCGGGGTTGGCCGTAAAAACAAATTGCACCTCTAGCGGCAATCGCAACTTGAATCCTCTGATCTGCATATCTCCTTCTTGCAAAATATTAAAGAGAGATACTTGAATCCGGGCTTGCAAATCTGGCAGCTCGTTGATCACAAAAATACAACGGTGAGACCGAGGTATCAATCCGAAGTGAATTACCCTTTCGTCCGAATAAGGCAACTTCAAGGTAGCCGCTTTGATCGGATCTACGTCGCCTACCAAATCCGCAATGCTTACATCGGGAGTAGCTAGTTTTTCTACGTAGCGTTCTTCACGGTGCAGCCAAGTGATGGGCGTATCATCTCCTTTTTCGGCAATCAACTGAAAGGCGAACTTAGAGATCGGAGCAATGGGGTCATCATTGAGTTCGCTTCCTGCCACTACGGGTACCCACTCGTCGAGTAGGTTCACCATCATTCTAGCTAGTCGTGTTTTGGCTTGTCCTCTCAGTCCCAATAACAAAATATTGTGTTGAGAAAGAATAGCTCGTTCGAGATCGGGAAGTACCGTATCCTCAAATCCGAGGATGCCCTTGAACACCGTCGCCTTGCGCTTCAACTTCTCGATGAGGTTTTGTCGAAGCTCGGCTTTGATGGATTTAGGCTGATACCCTGATGCTTTTAATTCGCCTAAAGTTTTTGCTCTGTTCATTAATTTCTTTTGTTAGTGATTATTTTCCAAAATGTAATTTGAATCAACATAACAAAGGGAAAAAGAGATTGTTTTTTAAAAAAAGAGAAGTTTGTCCTCATGGTCTTGTTCCCATTTTGGCGGCGTTGGAAGTTTTATCATTTTTTAATATGTCCACCATGTTGGAAATTTCCTCCACCATCGAATCATCGTTTCCACTAAATCCTCTACTGCTGAATCTGATTTTTCCATCTTTATCCAAAATAAATTTTGTAGGAATGCCATTCACTCCGTAGTCCGCTACCATCGTATTTTCCAAATCCATAAGTACATTGAAGCTGTAATTATTGGCTTCTATAAATTCCTTGGCTTTTTTCTCTTTAGCTTCTGGTTTGCCACTTTCCCAAGTATCAATGAACACGAAGGCTACTTCATCGTCCGCTTTGAATTTATCTACTGCTTTTTGCATACCCGGGAAGGAGGCAATGCACGGCCCGCACCAAGTGGCCCAAAAATCAACGATGACCACTTTTCCCCTAAGACTTTCCAAAGAAACCGTTTCACCATTTAGATTTTTGAGCGCAAAGTTAGGCGCATCTTTCTCAATCATGGATTTTCTGATTTCTTCCAAATGCTTTGCTTTGGCTTCTTTTTCCAATTGGGCAAGGTACAAGGTGTAAGCCTCCTCAATAGATACGTTGGCTTTGTACAGTTTTTCAAAATCGTTTTTCAAAGCCGAATTAGCGTGCCCCTCACTTATCATTTTTTCCATAAAAGTCATGGCTGCTTTCGCTCCTTTTTCTTTTTCTAAATAAACGCTGTACCGATGATTCATCTCCGCATCTCGGAACTCGTACGATTCTACTGCAATTTTTTGGTACTGAACGGCATCTGCTGTTTTACCTTTTTTAAAAGCAGTCAAGGCGTAGGTATCCGAGTACATCCCGTAGTTATATTTGCTGGCTTTTTTCCATTGGCGGGCGGTGTAGTAATCTGGTTTGGCTTCCGCTGAGGTCATCGCTTCCTTCGTCCACTCCAGACTTCGTTTTGAAATTTTTTCGGCAAAATCAATATTCGTAGCTTCTTCTTCCAAGCCACCGCCCGCTAAGTCCCAAGCCAAATTATTATAAATGGCAGCCTTGTTTGATGGATTTTTTATGACGGAAATGTATTGTTGTACTTTTTCAAAATCCTTAGCTTTCACCAAACGAGAGATCAACACCTCGGTAGCGTAGCGAAATTGATTCTCGAAGTCCTTGTCCTTTTTAGTGATAGCTTCCAGTTCTTGGTGCATTGCTAACAATTCTTCTACATTTTCGTTTTTTCTAAAGTCTTCGAACTTTTTAGCAGTAGCCATTTTCCCTTTGGGAAATTCCTCCATGATTTTTTCTTTGATGCGTTTGCTCAAATCTTCGGCTTTGACCATTCTTGCCGTGTTGTACAGATTGGTCATATCTTTTTCGGATAGGCCTTTGGTATCGTCTAGGGTAGCTTCGATGTGTGGTTCTAGCTGCGCAAAGCCCTCTTTATCTTTTTCCAGTTGGAGTAAACTGGCGTAGGCATTGATGTATTGAGGGTGCATTTTTTTAGTAGCGTCTCCTCCGATGGCTTTATCGAAATACATTTTTGCTTTGGTTGCGTTTGATTTTATTTCAAGACTTCTGGCATAAGGCCCTACGGCGTAGAAGGCAGTTAGATAGGCTTCTGGACTTATTTGATCTCCCGAATGAACGACGTAAACGTAGCCTTGCTTATCGTTGTTGTCCACCACTTTTTGGGTTTCGTTTTCAAAACTCAACGCCACCACGTGGGCTTTTTGGGGCACTTTGAATTTTCCAGTATAACTTCCTTCGTCATTCATTTTTAAATCCACATCGTACGACTTCGATCTCATTTTGTCATCAAAAATTTGAGCTACGCCGAAGACTTCTTCTCCCACGAGGTCAGTACCCGTAGGATCGTAATGGATGGTCATAACTTGGTTCGGTTGAATTTTATCCGTATCAATTTGACACCGTTGGGCGGAAAGATTAAAAGCGAAAAGTAAAATAGTTGCGGTAATGAGGTATTTCATGGTTGGTATTTTTTGAGAAATAATAAACAAAAATTGTTTCCATTCAAAGCTAGAAAACATTAGCAAAAACCAAGTGATTCGTGATTATTTTTTTAGGTAAAAAGGTGTCATTAGGTCAATGCAATTATTTAATTACTTTGGGAAATCCACACCAAGTCCCTACTTTGAAACAAGGGTGATTGGTTCTGATTTGCAGATTTT
>JBCCJE010000379.1:0-5772 GCA_039027925.1 Bacteroidota bacterium | reverse complement strand
CCCAAACACGAACTGGAGTATTGTCAAAGCAATCACGAAGGGGCTTTGATTGATAAACTCCACGAAGTCGGTTTTTCGTGGGATGGTATTATTTTCAATGCGGGCGGTTATACCCATACTTCCGTTGCCCTAATGGATGCGGTGTCTGCTATTTCAACACCAGTAGTTGAAGTTCATATTTCTAACATTTACGAACGAGAGGAATTTCGCCATCATTCTTATTTGAAAAAAGTATGCGTGGAAAGTATTGTGGGAAAAGGGATGAAGGGGTACGAGTTGGCAATTAAGTATTTGGAAAAAAATGGGAAGAGATAGATTTTTTTAGTAATAATCCTTTTCTAAGAATTTTTCCTGCACGATTCTAAACCGATAGTAAATAGAACCTATCCAAAAACCTAACAATGTCCACCCGATGATGGCTGGATAAAAAACCATCTTCATCGTTCCGTCCATGTCTTCACCGCCCATGGCTGGGTTTCCGCCCGAACCAGGGTGCAAACTATCGGTCATTCTGGGGATCACATTGATTAAAATCAAAGCTGCCACAAAGGCAAATAAATTATAAACAGCAGCCACTCTTGCTCTTTGTTCTAGATCATCAAAAGCATTGCGCAACACGAAGTAGGCAAAATAAATGAGTAGCGCAATGGCGGTCATATTCAGTTTGATTTCTTGCCACGTCCAGTAAGTCCCCCACGTAGATTTGGCCCAAAGCATACCCGTCACTACCCCCAAAACTCCAAAAAACAAACCGACCATCGTCATCACCTCGGCTCGCAAATCGTGATCTGGCTCACGCGTCCGCAAATATTTAAAACTATTCCAAGTAGCACCGATGAATAAAAACAACATCGCAAACCACAACGGTACGTGAAAGTAAGTATTGCGTATGGTTTCAAATAAAATTCCACGGAAGGGAAAAGTAGTTCCCCGCTGGCTGAGTGATCCAAAATCAGTATTGCGCCACTTGGTAAGTGGAAGACCATCAGACGGCGGCACTTGCGTCAGCATGACCTTACTAGGGATGGTAGCGTATCCATCGTAATCGTTGTCAATATCCAGCGAAAATTGGATAAAATCATTGGAAAGGTGCTCGGCGGGTAATTGTTGAGGGATATCAAAAGTTAGTTGTACGTGGTTGTCATCAAGGACATTTACTTCGGTTGCCTTCAAAAACAAAGAGGTATCCTTGCGTAGTCTTGCTTTGACCGTTTTAGCTTTTGTAAAAAAAGTGTTATAAGTCTCTACGGTAGTTGTAAAAGTCTCGCCGGATTTAGCAGTTTCTTTTGACATTTTAACGATGCCCGGACTCAGGGGCATGCCTATCCCGACGATGATGACGTAGAAGAGAATAGGAATGCACAATAGTTTCCACCAGTATTTTTTTTCCATACCGAGACGCATTACTTATTTTTTTAAAGCGGTAAAATTAGTATTTCGCTATTCAAATCTTATCATATGTTTGTCAATAATTTCGCAGCGCAAGCCCTTAATCTCGCCACAAAAACGGAAACAAAAGTAACGCCGCACCCGCCAACATTAAATCAATAGCCAGCAAAATCAAAATATCATTCGTGATGGAAGCCCCCTGAAATTCACCGATAGCTTCGAGTGAAATGTTGACCAAAGTCATCAGAATAGGAATAATGATGGGAAATCCAAGAATAGCCATCAAGCTAGCATTGTTGGTAGCTTTGGCGGCAATGGCCGAAATAAAAGTAAACGTAATGGAAAAACCGAGGCTCGCTAAAAATATGGTGAAGAAAAAAAGTGGGCTGTCCTTGACGGGCGTACCGATCACTAAACTAAACACTCCGTAGGCCAAAAAGCTAAGTGCCAACAACAAAATTGTATTATAAACCATCTTAGAAATGATGATGGCGATGGGATTGACTAGAGCGTAATAGTACAATTGTCGGTTACCACCTTCTTGCAAAAAACTCTTAGCAATGGCATTGGTGCTCGCAAACAAAATAATGATCCAAAATAGGATATTCCACGATCTACCATCTGCTCGCCCTTGCGACATGTAAACCACAAAAATAGTAGAAAACACGTATAGCAAAATCCCGCTAATGGCGTATTTCTGCCTAAACTCCAACGTAAATTCTTTGTGAAGTAAAAACTGTATTTCCCGAAGCATATTCATGCAGGCGAAGGTAGTCTTTTCGAAGCGAAATTTTTATTCCATTAAATCGTCCAACAAATCATCATCTACCAAATTTGGTAAGGTGACTTTTAGTTGAGGGGTTCTTTCCATTTCTCTTTTGATGGCAAAAAGGGCTTCCTCATTTCTTGCCCAGCCTCTTCTGGCAATACCATTGTTCACATCGTAGAACAACATTTTTTTCAATCTTTCCTCGGCTTCCGCTGAACCATCCAACAATAATCCAAAGCCACCATTCATAACTTCTCCCCAGCCTACGCCGCCGCCATTATGAATGGAAACCCACGTTGCTCCACGGAAGCTATCCCCAATCACGTTGTGAATGGCCATGTCTGCGGTGTATTTGCTGCCATCATAAATATTACTCGTTTCTCGGTAGGGAGAGTCGGTACCACTCACATCGTGATGATCTCTACCCAGAACGATGGGGGCAGAAATTTCTCCGTTGGCAATGGCATTGTTAAAAGCCTCGGCTATTTTGATTCTGCCTTCCGCATCGGCGTATAAAATTCTTGCTTGCGAACCCACAACCAATTTATTCGCCTTGGCATCTTGAATCCATTTGATGTTGTCGGCCATTTGTTGCTGAATTTCTTCGGGCGCGGTTACCTTAATTTCAGTCATCACTCGCTCAGCGATTTGATCGGTTTTATCTAGGTCAGCAGCTTTGCCAGAAGTACACACCCAACGGAAAGGCCCGAAGCCATAATCAAAACACATCGGCCCGAGTATATCTTGAACGTAGGAGGGATATTTAAAATCAATGCCATTTTCCGCCATGATGTCTGCTCCCGCTCTCGATGACTCCAAGAGAAAAGCGTTGCCGTAATCAAAAAAGTAAGTGCCTTTTTCGGTGTGGCGGTTCACTGCGGCGGCGTGTCGTCTCAATGATTCCTTCACTATTTTTTTAAAATCTTCTGGATTATTTCTAATCATCAGATTTGCTTCCTCGAATGAAAGCCCCACGGGATAGTATCCGCCCGACCAAGGATTGTGTAGGGAAGTTTGGTCTGACCCCAAGTAAACGAATATATTTTCCTCGTCAAATTTTTCCCAAATTTCCACTACGTTGCCTACGTAGGCAATGGAGACCACCTCTTCTTTCTGCTGCGCTTTTCGTACGCGCTCCACTAACTCATCCAGATCATACACCAACACATCTACCCAACCTTGGTTATGCCTTTTGGTAGCTGCACTTTCGTTGACTTCAGCGCAAATGGTGATACACCCTGCGATATTTCCGGCCTTGGGTTGAGCACCACTCATGCCACCGAGTCCTGCGGTCAGGAAAATTTTTCCCCTCGGCGTATCACCTTTAGTTAGCTTTTTTCTAAAACCATTCATCACCGTTATCGCCGTACCGTGAACGATACCCTGCGAACCAATGTACATGTACGAGCCAGCCGTCATCTGCCCGTACTGAGTGACGCCCAATGCGTTGTATTTTTCCCAATCATCAGGCTGGGAATAATTGGGAATCATCATCCCGTTGGTGACGACTACTCGTGGCGCATCTTTGGAGGATGGAAATAAGCCCATCGGATGCCCCGAATACAGGTGTAAGGTCTGCTCATCGGTCATCGTAGCCAAGTACTTCATCGTCAAAAGATACTGCGCCCAATTTTGAAATACGGCACCGTTGCCACCGTAGGTAATCAACTCGTGTGGATGTTGTGCTACATTTGGGTCTAGGTTATTTTGAATCATCAACATGATGGAAGCTGCCTGCTGGGATTGGGCAGGATATTCCCAAATGGGGCGGGCGTACATTTTATAACCAGGGCGAAAGCGATACATGTAGATTCGCCCGAAAGCATTCAATTCTTCCATAAATTCCGAAGCCAACTCTGCGTGCCATGATTTTGGGAAATACCGTAGGGCGTTTCTAATCGCTAGTTTTTTTTCCTCAATGGATAAAATATCTTTTCTCTTGGGTGCTCGATTTGCTCCCGATGGATAGGGCTTTGGTGCTGGTAGCTCACTTGGAATACCTTGTACAATTTGTTCTTTGAAATTGGTGGTGGTTACTATCATGTTTTTATTTTTTTTTGAAATAGCCTAAAAGGCAATGGGGACAATCCATAAGCCTGTCCCGAAGCCTCAGCGATATCTTAACGATTGTAAACAATAGACAAGTTTATCTGGATAATTGACATTTTGTAGTGTAAAAAATTACGGGTCAACGGAAAGTTAACCGTAACAGGACACCTTTCCCCGTAACTTCCCGTTACGGGGAAATTTAAGTCACTTCCCTTCTCCCTCCTCTCTCTTCCCGCTTCTCTCCTCCCCCATCAATAATTTTCAAATAATTCTTCAAATTCAGTTTTCAACACTTGCTTAGCGGAACTTGTAATCTTTAGTAATGCGCCACTTTCAATAATTTCGATGGCTTTCTCAATGTCCTCAACAAACAATCTATCTTCCGTAGCATGTGAAATGTGGGTACGAATATACGCATGAATTTTTTCTAAAATTTTCGAAGACTTTAGGGGGCGTTTGAAGTCAAGGGCTTGGGCGGCACAAAGCATTTCGATGGCTAAAATTTTAACGAGGTTGTTACACACCTGTAAGGCTTTTCTTCCACCAATAGAACCCATGCTCACGTGGTCTTCCTGCCCCAACGAAGTGGGTACGCTATCGGCACTTGATGGAAAACATAACCCTTTATTTTCACTGACCAACGCCGCAGCGGTATATTGCAAAATCATAAACCCCGAATTAACGCCCGTATTTTCCATCAATAATTTTGGTGTTCGGTCGAATTTTCCCTCTAGGGATAAATACGATCTCCTGTCGGAGATGTTGCCCAGTTCTGCTGCCGCTAAACAAGCGTAATCCAAGGGTAACGCAATGGGTTGACCGTGAAAATTTCCTCCGCTCACAGTATCCTCTTTCGAAAAAACGATGGGATTATCAGTTACCGAATTGATCTCAATCTCTACCGTTTCTTTGAGGTGTAGCCAAGCGTGGCGAGAAGCACCGTGCACTTGCGGAACACATCGCAAAGAGTAGGGATCTTGGACCCGATCACAACCTTCGTGGGATGCCATTATCTCGGAATCCACTAGGAGTTGAAGTAGCCGATGGGCTACGTGTAGATTCCCTCGGTAGGCTCGGAGTTGATGCAGATTTTTCGTAAACGGTGCGTACGATCCAAGTAGTCCATCTACCATTAAGGCAGCAATAATATCCGCATGCGCTAGGCAACTGTGTAATTTTTCTACTATAAAAACTCCGTGGGCTGCCATGAACTGAGTGCCATTGATAAGTGCTAAACCAGCCTTGGGCCCTAACTCCAAAGGCGCAATTCTTAGTCTTTTGAGCGCAGATGAAGTTTTTGTAATTCTCTTGTTATAATATACTTTTCCCGCTCCAATCAAAGGCAAAAATAAGTGCGCCAGCGGAGCTAAATCTCCCGATGCCCCTACGGAACCTTGCTCGGGAACTACCGGTATCACGTCATTTTCAATAAAAAATAATATAGTTGACCATGATTTATTTTTGGTTTTAATGGATAAGATCTTTCAACTCTTCTTAAATCAATCACCAGCTCCACTGCGGCTCATATTCAGGGAGTTATCTATCTCAATAAATAATTCCTGAAT
>JBCCJE010000378.1:0-5783 GCA_039027925.1 Bacteroidota bacterium | reverse complement strand
TTGGCAACCAAACAATAATCAAGCTAACGGATTTGAAGCCTAATCAGCTTAAAATCCTTAGCTTACTTAACTTAAGTCCCCATATATACCTAAAGCTCAATCAAATGATTTTTTCTCAAGTAGATTTGGGCGAAACGTGAATATTAAAGAATGGAAAAATACAAAAAGAAAAATGATGAAAGGAACAAAGCGATTATTTTGTACAATATTTTTGAAAAAATTCAAATCTATCAACAAAGAGCCTATGAATTAAAAAAATGCGATCGCCGAAAAACGACAACCGCACCGCATAACAAAACTATTAATTAATAAACTATCTTCGTCAATTATCAATTATGAGTTCAAAATTATCAATGCCTGTTCCGAGACCTCCGTGGACTCTAAGGCTCTGTATTTTTTTGAATCAAAAATTCTATAATTGAAATGCTCTGATTGGAGTGAGTATTAGGTATTGGAATAAACCTCCATACCTAATACTCGCCTTCTCGCCGTGGCTTATTCCGTAACTTTCACTACTCGCTCTACGTCCTTTCTCCACTTATTGTAGCGTACCCAAATTAAGTAAGTCCCCGCTGGGTAATCCGTCATATCTACTTTGTAAGTTCTAAATCCTTCGGATACGATTTGCGTTTGGTAAACCTTTCCTTGCAAGTCCACTACTTCGATGGTTGCATCTTGCTGTAGTTCCGTCAAAATTTCAACGTAGGTGGCTTTCTTCACGGGGTTGGGAAATACCTTGATGTCACTCGAACCATTATCGAATACGACGGTCTCTACTTTGGAATACACCTCTTTTCCGCTCGGTGCCACGTACTTCACTCGGTAGTAGTTCACGCCGTAGTAAGGATCTTCGTGCTTGCTGGTGTAGTCATTTTCTTCGTCGGCACTTCCATTGGCGACTTTCATGGAGAAAGCTCTAAAGGTATCTCCCGTTTTGGAGTACTCTAAGAAGAAGCGGCTGTTGTCCATTTCGTACTTCGTTGACCAAGTGATATCTACGTCTGTGCCATTAACTGCCTTTTCTGGTTTGAAGGAAGTAAATTCAAAACCGTTGAAGCAGTTGGTCACTTCCAAAGTATATTGTGTCGTGACGGCACATCCGTTTTTCTCTACTGTTAAGGTCACAGTTTTACTACCACCGAAAGTATAGCCTACACTATTGACAGTTCTTTCGTTGGCCGTCTGTGGATTGGCATCCGCTCCGAAGTCCCAAGTGTAGGTAGCATCGAATCCCGCAAAGGCAGCTTCGAAAGTAGCCGTCTCCGATTGACAAAGCGTCGTGGGAGCTTGGGTGATTTGTGTCGTCGGTAACGGCGTCACGATGATCGAAACGATATTACTTTCTCCTAGGTAGTTGGTACATCCTGCTCTTCTTACACATCGAATAAAGAAGGTGTTGAGATAAATATTACCTGGCTGGTAAAATTCATTCGTAGAACCTTGGATGACCGTCCACTCTGGATTGGTGCTACTAAATGGGCTGCCCGTGGTATTTGATAACCAAATGTACTCTAGGTCGCCACTTCCGCCCGATGGTAACACATCATTGACGAGTAGGTCAGGCACTTCTCCTGCGCAGATCATCTGGGAGGACATGATGCTTCCACCGTTAGTTACATTATCACACTCGGGGTGAAGTCCAGCATCCAAGTTAAAGTCATTGGACTGATTAGCCGTTACCGTAAAGATGGGGGTTCTTCCCGTGTTGGGATCAGCATCACTATCTAGGTTATCGTCATTCCCTTGATTCGGAAGCGAGAACTGATAATCGTTAGGAATACTTCCGAGGAAAAACTCAATCTGGTATTGACTGGGAGCTACATTTTCAAATAAGTAGTAACCCGACGTTCCCGTAATTGGATGGTTACCCGTTATTTCCGTAGCGACAATCATATCGTCTGGTGTTCCAAATACACCATCTGTTCCCGCTACGATTAGTCGTACTTCTACGTTGTTATAACCCATTTCATTGGCATCTTGGATACCATCCCTATCGGCATCAAACCATACGTAATCTCCGATGCTGATGTCTCCGAGTGGCATTCCGTTATCCACATCAACCTGATCTACCGCAAAACATCCATTGGCATCAATTACCGTCACGCTGTAAGTTCCGGCAATCAGTCCCGTAGCGGTAGCAGTCATTTGACCATTACTCCATACGTAAGTGTAAGGGATCGTACCTCCGATGGCGGTAGCGGTAGCCGTTCCGTCATTTCCAGCTATGGTTACTTCCGTAGCAGTCACATCCAAGATGATCTGTGGTGGAGAAATAATCTCCACACTTGCTGTTCCTGTACATCCCGTCATGTCCGTTACGGTCACGGTATAAGTTCCTGCTTCGAGGTTGGAGAGGATCGGATTGGTTTCTCCGTTGCTCCATGCGTACGTAAAGGTTGGTGTTCCACCCATGACGGCTACGGTAGCCATTCCGTCATTACCTAGGTAACAGTTCACATCCATTTTATCAATCATCACCCCTAATCCTAGGTCTTCCGTAATGGTAGTATTGCCAGAAGTTACGCATCCGTTGGCATCCGTCACGGTGACGTTGTACGTTCCGGGAGCTAGGTTTTCGATGGTTGCCGTCGTGGAGGTTACAGCATTATCCCACGAGTAAGTGTAGGGTGCTGTTCCGCCCGTTACGTTGGCCATCGCCATTCCTAATCCTCCGTTGCAAGCACCTCCCGTGGCAGCTACGTCCAAAGTCAATGCGTCTGGCTCGGTAATCGTCACGGTAGCTTCTCCCAAACATCCCATGTTATCGGCAACCGAAACGGTGTAAGTTCCAGCAGTCAAATTATCTACGATTGCAGTTGTTGCTCCGTTGCTCCACGCGTAAGTGTAAGGTGGCAATCCAGCCGATACGTTTGCCGTAGCTGAACCATCTGTTTCACCGTTGCAGGTCACATCCTCACTATCAAAGGTGATGACTAGTCCTTGCAGTTCTACGATGGTCGTAAATACTTCCAAAGTACATCCTTTAGCATCGGTAATGGTCAAAGTGTAAGTACCAGCCACCAAGTTATTGATAGTCGAAGTAGTCTGTCCATTGCTCCAATTGTACTGGTAAGGCATCGTTCCGCCCGTCACGTTGGCAGTAGCTGATCCTAGTGTTCCACTACAGCTTACGTTAGTTGGGTAAATGATAACACCTAGTTCCGTGGGCTGATTTACGTTGACTCCGTTGGAAGCAGTACATCCGTTGGCATCCGTAACTGTAATGTTATAAGAACCGGCACTTACTCCAGTTGGGTCTTCAATATTTCCAATGCCGTTGTCCCAATTGTAAGTAAATGGTGCTGTTCCTCCGTTGACGGTCAAGTCAATCGTTCCGTCGTTTCCTCCAAAGCAACTGACCATCGTAGATGAAATGTTTAACTGGATATTGGAAGTTCCTAGGATTTCGATGGTCAAGTTAGCAGCACATCCCGTCGCATCCGTCACCGTCACTTCGTAAATACCCGCCATCAATCCCGTGGGATCTTCGACATTTCCAATACCATTATTCCAAGTAAAGGTAAACGGCGCGAGTCCTCCCGTGACCGTCAAGTCAATGCTTCCGGTGCCCATTCCACACCCTGCGTCCACGTGGGTTTCGGTGACACTCAATCCTCCGATCACTTCAATCGTCTGTGTAGCCATTGCCGTATTGCCACAGTTATCTTCTGCCGTCCAAGTTCTGATGAGCGTGAACGCACAGCCTTGCCCAGCTTGATTTTCGGAAAAGAAAATTTCCACGTCGGTATCACAATTGTCATTTCCAATCACACTCGGAGGCGTGGGGATCATTTGTCCTAAAGTCAAATCCACGGTCAAGTCATTGGGAATTCCAATCAACGTTGGATCCATCGTATCTTGAACGGTGATTTTTTGTACTCCGCTCGTCGTGTTTCCACAGGCGTCCGTGGCCGTCCAAGTTCTTTCTAGTAAGTAGCTATCTTGACAATCTCCCGGCGTAAGGATTTCGCTGTAAGTGATCGTCACATCGTTATCGCAGTTGTCCTGAGCCATTGGATTGGCTGGCGTAGGTATATTGTTACACTCTATCGTAATGTCTGCTGGGATGCCCGCCATAACTGGTGGCATATCATCTCCTACGGTGATAACTTGAGTAGCCGTTACTTCGTTTCCGCAAGCATCCGTTGCTGTCCACGTTCTCGTCAAGAGGTATCCGCAAGTCGCTGGAGTGTTCGCTTCGCTAAATATTACTTCCACATCGGTATCACAATTATCCGTAGCCGTTACGGTTGGTAGCGCTGGAACTTCATCACACTCAACGGTCACGTCGGTAGGTACACCCGCCAAAATGGGTTGCTGTGTATCCTGAACCGTAATGATTTGAGTATAGGAAATATCTCCACACGCATTCGTTACACTCCAAGTTCTTTCGATGATGTAAGCATGCTCACACGATCCTGGAATAATGTTTTCTGTAAAATCCAACGGAACGGCATTTCCAGAACATCCATCAAAAGCCGTCAAATCAGCTACTGCTGGAACGTTGTCGCATTCTACGGTCAGGTCTGCTGGCGTTGCGGAAAGCGTTGGCGCATCGGGATTAACGGTAATCGTTTGCGTCTCAATGGTTTCATTGCCACAATCGTCCGTTGCCGTCCACGTACGAGTGATGATGGTTTCACATCCATTGACCACCGAGGTCTCCGCAAATATGATTTCCACATCCGTATCACAATTATCATTTGCCGTCGGCGTAGCGGGTGCTGGGATGTTTCCACAATTGACAATTTCGTCAGTAGGTACTCCAATCAAGATAGGGTCTTCGTTATCTTGAACGGTAATGATTTGTGAAGCCTCCGTGCTATTGCCACAATTGTCGGTAGCCGTCCACGTTCTAGTCAATTCGTATCCACAAGCTAGTGGCGTTTGAATTTCACTAAATATAATTTCCACATCCGTATCACAATTATCGGTAGCAATTGGTTGAGCAGGAGTAGGTACTGCCCCACACGCTACTTCTAGGTTAGCTGGGATACCCGCCATGATTGGTTTTTGGGTATCTTCTACCGTGATTGTTTGAGTATGTAAAATATTCGTTCCACATCCCGCAACTGCCGTCCACGTTCTTTCGATGGTGTAGTTATTTTCGCAACTTCCGGGAATGATATTTTCACTAAAATCAACGGATACATTGCCTAGACAATCCGAGTTTGCCGTCACGGTAGCGGGTGCAGGTATATTGTTACATTCTACCGTAAGGTCAGTAGGTAAGTTAGACAATACTGGATCATCCGCCTGAACGGTAATCGTTTGGGAAGCCTCTACGATGTTTCCACAATTATCTCTTGCCGTCCACGTCCGAACAATAATTGCCCCACAGCCGACGGGGGTAGAAATTTCACTAAAGTCAATATCCACATCTGTATCACAGTTATCCGTTGCAACTGGCGTAGCGGGTGCAGGTACATTGTTACAATCTACCGTAAGGTCACTCGGAATACCCGCCATGACTGGTTTCTGCGTATCACTCACCGTGATGATTTGATTTTCAGAAATGGTATTACCGCAGTTGTCGGTAGCCGTCCACGTCCGAGTAATCGTGTAATCATCTTGACATGCCCCCGGCGCAATGATTTCTGAGAAATTGAGCATCACGTCCGCATCGCAATCATCTTGTGCCGTCACGTTAGGATCAATGGCGGGGATTCCGCTACACTCTACTGTCACATCCGCAGGTACATTCGCAATGGTTGGTGAGCCAGTATCCGCTACGGTGATGATTTGGGTTGCCGTCGTCTCATTACCGCAAGCATCCGTTGCCG
>JBCCJE010000377.1:0-5801 GCA_039027925.1 Bacteroidota bacterium | reverse complement strand
GCTTTATTTTTATTATAGTATCTATATTGTTATAACATACTTTTTACTTCCATTTTTTTCAGTTTAAACAAAGTCTGTTACACCAATACTCCAGCATTAGCGCAAACTAGAACACACTCACGCAAAACCACATAAATATATGAAACGAAGAAAATTCTTTAAGCAATCCGTCAAAGGTGCTTTGGGGGCAAGCATCATCTCCTCCGTTGGAAGTAGTTGTTCGCCCACAAAAAAAATAAAAGATGATACCCCTCAAAAAACGGAACAACTCAACGGTAACACCGACCCCGAACAATGGCACCAAATGGGTACAGGTAAAAAACCAAGACCCGACAGACGGAAAACGGTAACTTATGATGTAGTCGTCATAGGTGGAGGGGCAGCAGGCATGTGTGCGGCGGTAGCTGCGGCACGCAACGGTGCAAAAGTCGTTTTGGTTCAAGACCGCCCTGTGCTTGGTGGAAATTCTTCGAGTGAAATTCGGGTTCATCTCAATGGGGTCAACCGCCTGAAAAATGGACTCCCCGAACGAGAAACAGGAATTATCGAGGAAATTTTATTGCACAATCGTTTTCATAATCCACAGGATGCTTATCCCGTTTGGGACTATATTCTGTATGACTTTATCACTCGTGAACCTAACATTGATTTAAAACTCAACACTTCCGCTATACGAGCGATAATGTATGGCGATAAAATCGAAGCCGCCTACTGCTGGCAGATGACTACCGAAACAGAATATACCTTTAAGGCAGATTTATTTATTGACTGTTCAGGAGATGGATTGTTGGCGGCAACTGCTGGTGCACTCTACCGAACGGGGCGGGAAGCATCCTCAGAGTTCAATGAAAGATATGCGCCCAAGGAGGCCGATGGCTGGCAAATGGGTTCTACCGTTCTATTGGGTTCAAAAGATATGGGGCGTCCGATGCCTTTCGAACCACCCCATTTTACCATCAAATACGAAGCAGAAAAATCACACAAGGGACGAAAACTCATTCCTTTTGAACTTGGATTTTGGTGGGTGGAGTTGGGAAGTGACGATGACATCATTGGAGAATTTGAAGATAACAAACACAGATTAATGGGTTATGCATACGGAGTTTGGGACTACCTGAAAAACTCTGGCAAATTTCCAGAAACTGAAAACTATGCCTTGGATTGGGTTTCTTCTTTACCTGGCAAGCGGGAGAGTCGCCGCTTTATTGGGGATTATATTCTTTGCGAACCTGATATGCTGGGTAACAAACAATTCCCTGACGCGGTGGCGTACGGTGGTTGGTCACTCGATGAACACAATCCTGGTGGAATTGCTAATTTGAGTGAACCACCAAGTTATTTTCACGAGCATTTTGAGGCACCTTACCAAATTCCTTTTCGTTGCTTATATTCCAAAAATGTCTCTAACTTACTTTTTGCGGGAAGAAATATTAGCCAAACGCACATCGCCTTGTCTTCTTCCCGAATCATGGCAACCTGTGCATTGGAAGGTCAGGCCGTTGGTACGGCAGCAGCTTTGTGTTCGGCAAAAGGAATTTTACCTCGTGAACTAGGACAGAAATACATCAACGAACTTCAAGAACAACTACTAAGAGATGATGCTTTTATTCCCAACCGTCCCGCAAAAGCGCAGGGCGATTTAGTAAAAAAAGCCAGTCTGATTTTTGGTTCAAGTACCAAGTCGGGCGAAGCGTCTCTTTTAAGCGATGGATGGTCGAGAGATTATAATGGAAAAATTCATCATTGGCAATCAGAAAATTTACCTGCTGAAATTCAGGTAGAATGGGAAGAAAAAGTCACCATCTCCGCAGTAGAAATAAAATGTGATACCAACGTCAAGCGTAACATCATGCTTCGCAGGGATAGCCTTGAAAATGATATTTATACCACTCAGATACCCAAAGAATTAGTGAAGTCAATCAACGTAGAAGCCCGAGTCAAAGGGAAATGGCTAACGTTAGGGGCGCATGAAAAAAATCGTACTCGCTTGATAAAATTTAATTTTGAACCCGTTCAAACTACTGCTATTCGAGTCAACATCAAAGAAACTTATGGTGCAAAAGATGTCAAATTATTTGAAGTTAGGTGCTACGGCTAATTGGTACAAGGTGCTATTCATTAGTAGTCTAGTTGGGCTCATTTGGAACGCTGCTTACCAAATCGAAGTCAAACATTCCATTGAAGTTTTACACCAAGGAATTAGTCCGACCGACCCCGTGGCGTGTACCTTAGTGGAGATACAAGATGCTGAGGGACAGCCCGAAGCATTTTATATGGACGTAGAGTCGGTCGTTTGTGGCGACCAACATTGCCGTATAGATTTGGTTAGAATTTACTGGAATCCATTCGGACAATTCAGCAATTTGGTACTACCCCAAGGTGTTTTTTTAGAAAAAGCCGCAGGCAAAAATTTTACGGATGTCGATTATAAAAAATTAGAAGGCATATTGGAAAATGAAAATTCCACTTTGCAAGATGTTTATAAAAACGAAATCGTCAATACCGTAGGTAGTGAAGGGGTGGATGCTATGACGGGGGCTACGGTGCTGTTAGATACGAGTGCATACGTTGAAGGTGCCGTTTGGACTTGTTACTCGTTGTGGCATTGGGTACATGGCGATACCAAGCAATTGATTAGAAATATTACGGGTAACGCTTACCCCATTTCCAAATTACAAAAATTAATAGGTGAAAACGAAAACCAAGATTTTGCATTAGAACAACTTATTCGTCGCCAAGATTTTTCTATAACAACAGCAGAACTAATTTTAAAAACCATCGAAAAAAATCCATCTCTTCTCCAACAAAGTATTGTTTACTGGGAGCTTGCCCCCCGCCCGATTTTCACCCACGCTATGTCAAATCTAATTGTTATTTCAAAATCAAAAAATCGCTTGATTGGTTTCAATGCTATATTAAATACCCAACATAACTTATCTCCCTCCTTTTTTAAGGACTTAAATCTACCCCTTGCTCAATTAAATTATCAGGAAATTAACTTGTTCTTAAAGATTTTAGAGAAAAATAAAATGGTGTCTGAGGCCATGATGAATGAGTTAGTGTCACTTTTGGATAGCGAGGATTTTTTAATTGCACGCTGCGTTTATTGGTTTTTGAATGACCAGTCTCTTTCTGAGTGGCAGCAACATCAACTAGAGAAATTTTACAATATTTGGAAAGAGAGGTTGTGAGTGACCAAGGAATATTTTAATCTAAGTTCTGTGTGTATATCTTAAAGTAATCGCTCTAAATGAGTTGATGTGGTTGCTTTAGTACCAGAGGTACGGAATATTGGTAGCCATTGGCTATTATATCTACCGATGTTTCGTGCCTCTGGCACTCTCGCCATTTTTTTAAAAAGACTAAACCAACAAAGGCTGGTGCTTCTTCAACAAGTCAATGACTTGAGCTAGTGTTTCTAGTTTCTCGAATTGAGTCATCAGTAATTTATTATCAGCGTTTTGATACCTTCTAACAATGGCTTTAATATCTGGAATAATTGGGCTATTCATACTGAATTTTTCTAACCCAAAAGCCAATGACAGATTAGTAGCTAGGGGATTGCCTGCTAACTCTCCGCACATTCCAACCTCTATTTCTGACCTTTGGCTAATATCTCTGATGGCTCTCAAAACACTAGGGTGAAGTGCGCTGCGGTATTTTGTAGCCGATTTATTTTCTCTATCGATAGCTAATAAATATTGAGTCAAATCATTAGTTTCAATACTAACAAAGTCTAATTCTCTACTCAACTCAGGGAGGAGGTAAATAACCGAAGGTATCTCAATCATGATACCAACGGGCATTTGAGCATGATGTGAAATTTTTTCTTTGGTTAATTCCAATTGAATTTCCCTAAGGATTGCTTTGATAGACAAGACTTCTTCCAAAACACCAACCATTGGAAACATTATTTTTACAGGAAACTCAGCAGATACTCTACAAATAGCTCTTAACTGCGTCTTAAATAATTCGATATCTTGTAAACAATATCTAGCTCCTCTCAATCCTAATCTACTCATTCCTTGGGAACATTTTGATGTTGCGCTAGATGACTCAATATGGATTGTGAATATCCGCTCAACAACGTATCAATTTGAAACTGATAAATTTCCAAAGACCTCACATTGAGAAGGTCTGAAGGAGATAAGATGTGATTTTGGTTTTCTACAAATTCCAACATTACTTTATCCTTCATTAAAAAGGTGATACTCTCCGATTGATAATTTTCGTAAAGGTCTTCTAAAACAATAATGGAAACATGGGTAGGATATAACAATTTATTTACAAATTTTAAAAGTCCCAGCGGGACGACACGTAACAATGTTTTTACAAAATTAAAAATATCCAGCAATTTTCGAAATTGACTAGCCTGCAACCAAGATGTAAATTTAATGTTATAAAAACCCTTATTCACAAACAATACACCTCCATTTCTCCTTTACCTTTCACATTCATCACTTTACGAAAAGTAAAAGGGTATTTGTATTTTACTTTTTCGAATACTTTTTTGGTCGTCTGAATTTTTCCAGTCACTCCATTCGCTTCCATTCTACTTGCGGTATTCACGGCATCCCCCCAAAGATCGAATAGAAGTCGCTTTTGTCCCATTACCCCTGCGATGACTGGCCCCGACTCTATTCCTATCTTTAATTGAATTTTATGCCCATCTACAATTTGTCCATGAAGATTTTTCATTACTGCTAGGCAGAAATCAATGGCACGTTCTAAATGGTCTTTTTTCGCAACGGGAACACCCGATACCGCCATATAACAATCTCCTATGGTTTTAATTTTTTCTAAGTCAAACGCTTCGGTCAATTGATCCATTTTCGAAAAAACAACATTCAGTAGGTGGATCATTTTCTCCGGGGTAGCATTGGAGGAAAACCGAGTAAAACCAACCAAATCAATAAAGATGATAGTAGCCTCTTGGTATTTATCCGCTATGAGTGTTTCCCCCTTTTGCATTTTTTTGGCTACTACGGGAGGAATTACATTGAATAATAAATCTTCAGATTTTTGTTTTTCCGTAGCGATTGCTTTGGATTGTCGCCAAGTAAAAAAACCAAAAATAATTAAAGACAAAAGAGAAACCCCCGCTAAAGCAAGCAACCGTTTTTGTTGTGTATTTTGCCCTTCCAGTAAAGCCTGTTTATTTTTATTTTGCTCCAAAGCCAAATTGGCACTGTACTGAATGCCTTTCAACTGGGCTTCCTCCTCAATTTGTTTTTCTTTCTCTTTGATAATTTTACTTTGGGTTAGGCTTGCATTTTCGTAGTCCCCTACTTTGAGATAAGATTCGGCTAGGGACTTGAGCATCTGCATTTTTTCTTCCTTATAGTAAGGTGTGTTCGTACTTTTTTTTAATTCCATCAAGCCCATTTCGAAAGTAGGAATAGCCTCCTCGTAGCTTTCGTTGTCAAAATAAAAGTTGCCTTTCTCTAGCAGAAAATCGGTAATTAAATATTGTGCGCTATTTTCTTTGATCAATTCTTCAATCTTTATCATATCAGACATCACTTTACTAGGACTTGCATTTTTACGAGTTGCTTTTAAAATCTTAATCATCGAGTGCAACTTTTGGACTTGATTAGAAGCCAACGCTATGGCTTGGTTGCCGTAGTCTTCTGCAAGTTCGCATTACCCGGCAGCCATTGATAGCTATCAAAAGTTGTTAGGTGATACTTTATTTTCAGACCAAAAATCTAAATATCATATTTTCGCAGAATTATCACAGGCTTACTTCGAAGTTGGGCAATTCGAACTTGCAGAAGACTACGGCAACCAAGCCATAGCGT
>JBCCJE010000376.1:0-5805 GCA_039027925.1 Bacteroidota bacterium | reverse complement strand
GTTTATGCTAATTGTCACCCTTTGGTAATCACCGCAGAATGTTATAATCAGAAAAATTTACTTTGGCAGACAGACGTTGACTAAACTTGTCACTTACTAAGTCCAGCAACCGTGGAGATTTCAAATGGAGTGTTGCTTCCCTCCTATTCATCTTCAATAAGTCCAAGTGCTTTTTTCATTTTATAATGTATATCGGTATTGTCATAAATACCCGTAAAATCCTCCGCACCGGGACCAAACGCAAAAACGGGAATAAGTTCAGCCGCGTGATAATCGGTAGTAAACTTAGTAACCAGGCTATCCTGCGTAGAACCAATATTGACCGCAAAGCCGCCCGTTTCGTGGTCGGCGGTGATGATGACTAGGGTTTCGCCATTTTTCTCCGCCCAATCCAAAACGGTTCCAATGCTTCTGTCAAAGTCGAGCATCTCGGAGATGATGTAATCGGCATCGTTGGCGTGGCCGCCCCAATCAATCTGAGCACCTTCGATCATCAGGAAAAATCCTTTATCTCTACTCCTTGCTTTTAAAAAACGGGGAGCTACTCGGCACGCTTCGGAGAGGTAGTTTCGTCCACTCGCCACGGGCAGGGGATCATCGTCGGCGGTGAAGTAGGCAAAATTCCTCTTCCGATCATAATTTACCTCATTCAAATCTTCTTTAAAATAATCGCTGACCAAGTATCCCTTTTTCTCTAGCTCTGCGTAGAGGTTTCTGCTGTCGGTCTCTCTGCGATCAAAATATTTTTTTCCACCACCCACAAAAAAGTCAATTTCAGTTTTTAAAAACTGAGCGGCAATGGCCTCGAATTTTCTTCTACTATCTACGTGCGCAATAAAACTGGCGGGAGTAGCGTGAACGATAGTTGAAGTTGTAATCAATCCCGTAGCCATTTCCCGTTTTTCACAGTCTTCCAGAATAGTGGCTACGGACTTTTTGGCGGCATTTACGCCGATAGCTCCGTTGTAGGTTTTTACGCCACAGGCAAAAGCAGTAGCTCCCGCCGCCGAATCTGTGATGAGATTATTCTTTGCGTGACACTTGTGCAGCCCAACGTATTGGCAGCGTTCGATATTGAGTTTATCGTTGTGGCGAATCATGCCCGCCGTGATGTGCGTGATGCCCATGCCGTCACCAATCATCAGGATTATATTTTTGGGGTTATTTATTTTTTGTTTTTTGACTGGCTCGTTGATGGTAGTTGCCAACTTGGCAATGGGAGATGGATTTTCATCTTTAGATTGGCACCCCCAAAGAGTAATCAAAGCCAGTAGAATGAATATTTTTTTCATAATGTTTTTTTCTATAAAAGCATATACCGTTTGCCCGGAAGTGTTTTGACTAAACCTTTAAATTCTAATTCTAAAAGTAAAGAAGAAACGATACTCGGTTGCAACTTAGAAGCATAGCTCAGTTTATCAATAGAAATCTCATTTTCATTTTTCAAAATATCAATAACTGATTTTTCCCGTTCGGACAATTCTACAAATAATTGTTTTTGAACATTTTTATTTTTTTCTACTTGCTCCCATCGCATGATATTGATGACATCTTCCGCCGATTCGATGAGAAGGGCTTTGTGATTTTTGATTAAAAAATTACATCCTCCAAATTTTTTATCCCGTGCTCTTCCGGGGATCGCAAACACATCCTTATTGTAGCCATTCGCTAAATCTGCCGTAATCATCGAGCCTCCTTTCTGCTTGGTTTCCACTACGATGAGGGCATCACACATCCCCGCAACAATGCGATTACGCATGGGAAAATGTTCTCGATCCGGCCCTTCACGGTGGGTGTATTCGGTAAGGAGGCCGCCGTTGTTCATCATATTTTGCGCTACTCGCTGATGCTCCGCAGGGTACATCATACTCAGCCCGTGCCCCAGTACACCTACGGTAGGCAGATTGAGGGCTACTGATTTTCTGTGGGCAGTCACGTCAATGCCGTAAGCTAAACCACTAATAATCAGCACGTTATAAGCCGCTAACTCTTCGATGAGGTCTTCGCAGATGGTCTTTCCGTGGGGGCTAGGGGTACGTGTCCCAATCACGGAGACCACCCGATGATGATTCAATTCGGCATTTCCTTTGAAATACAAAAGCGCAGGACTATCGTTAAAGTGCTTCAATCGCTGTGGATATTTTTCGTCGGTATAAAAAAGACACTGCACATCATTTTTTTCGATAAATTCGAGTTCTTTTTCTGCCTCCAAAAAAATATCGGTATGACGAAGATTTTCGATGACCGTTTTTCCAATACCCGGAATTTTTAGTAATTCTTTGGGCCTGGCCTCAAATACAGCCTGAGCACCTCCACAGTAGCTGACGAGATTTTTGGTAGTAATCGGGCCTACTTTGGGTATTTTGGTAATCGCAATTTTGTAGAGTAAGTCGTTCTTCATAGTACGTCAAGTGATTGGAATTTTGGTAAAAAAAGCAAACCATCCACTTCTCTTTTTTTATCAAAATTCTGAATAATAAAAACCCCACAATTTAGGAATTAGGAGATAAATAACCTATCTCCCCAAAGAATACTTTTACGATGGTGCGTTGTAAGGAAATTGTAGAATCAGAGAGATTCTATTATTTTTGAAAAAAAATGGGAAGTTGAAAATTGAAAATGAAAAATTGAAAATTACCCCGAACGTATCATTCACGTTGATTCGACAATTTTCCATTTTCCATTTTCCATTTTTCGTTTTTCGTTTTTCATTTTCCATTCCAAAAATAATCTTATGGCTAAGAAAAAAAACAAAATACTTCCAAGTATGGAGGTGCTCATTATTTTAGTCTTTTTTATCAGTTTCATTGCGTGGGCCATGAAATCCTGTAGTGAAACAAAGGCACAATTTCAGGAGGAAGAATTGAGTGAGGAAGTGACGACGACGGCAGAACTGACAGATTCGTCAACACTAACGCTATCCGATCCAATCACCGCAGATACCACCACCGCTACTACCACTAATGCATCAAATCCTGCCACTTCCAACACCACGTCTATTTCCCGAACTCGTTACGCACCACTATACGTGACCATCAAGGGGTTAAAGATGCGAACCGAACCATCGCTCGAGAGCGACGTGATTTTACAATTGAATCTATTCGAGCAGGTCAACTTCATGGGTGAGGTGACGGACTCTACCTATCAGATTAATCTAGGCTACGAAATAGCCGACGAGCCTTGGGTCAAAGTCCAACACCGGCGGGGAAAAGTCGGATGGGTTTACGGTGCCGGCGTGAATTATTATAAAAAGAAAAGGGAAGGCGTTTTGGAGTAGCGAACGAGTGGAGGGTTGTCAAATTTTAGTATTTTTTTAAATACCTAACATTCAACAACCCACCACTCACAGTTCATTTTAAATTTGCAATTCGCCTTACTCACCACTTACTCGCTCACTCAATCCCGTACCGAATACCAAAGTACATCATCGTTCCCGTGATGGGCGCATAGACGTGGGCAGCGTCGAAGTAATCACCGAAGGGATCTTGCCAATTGATGATGGCATCCTCTTGTCGGAATCCAGTAATATTTTCTGAACCCGAATAAATTTCGAAGCGGTCGTTAAACTTATAAGAAAACTGTGCATTCAGCAGCATGTAGGAAGGCGTTTCTCCGATGTGCTGATCGGCAGTGTGGTAGGGATTATCCCACAGGTGAGCAAATCTTTGTTTGCCCACCAATTGTGTATTGATGTTAAATTCCCATTTCTCATTGGGAGTCACGTAGTCCAACGTCAGCAGTCCTCGGTGTCTGGCTACCATGGGGCGTTCTCGCAGTTCGCCATCTTGAAAAGTAACTCTAACGTCATTGAACTTGTAGGCCATTTTAAAATCCAAGCCTTTAAAAATTTGGTAAGAAAAAACGGCGAGTAAGCTATTGGAAAAAGATCGCCCGTCAAGGTTGTAAAATTGAGCCAGTTGAAAATCAGAATCTACGTCCAAAACAACTTGATTGACAAATTCTGTTCGGTAAATATCCACAGCGAGACTAGCTTCTTTTTTTGCGAGTTTAAAATTTTGCGTGAAGTTAAATCCAAAATTCCAAGCATCCTCGATGTCCAAATTATCCAAGATGGCGATAGTTCGATTGCTAGCCAGTACGCTTAGATTTTCGGCAATTACATTGGCCGTTCGATAACCCCGACCCGCTGAGATTCTCACTACGCTTTCCGTGGAGAAATTGTACTTTAAGTTCACTCGGGGAGTAAATAGTGTTCCAAATAAATTGTGCTGATCCAATCGCATCCCGACTACCGCTCCGAATTTATTGACAAACTTATTTTGTTCGGCTTTTTCCTCTTCACTTTCACAGGCTTTACCAACGAGAGGTGTGTAGCTATACTCGACGTACACTCCGGGAACACTCTCCGTTCTGCTTACGTCCATATCATTCAGCATCTCATCAAAATCATCATAATTGTAGCTGACACCGACATCCATCTGGTGCTTATCTCCCCCAAATCCATTGGAAAACATAGCTTGGAGATACCCACCTCGTTGCGTTCCTTGATGGTGTTGGTTACCGTAGCGAGCGTCTAGTTCGTGCCAAAAAGCATCTGCGATGAGACCAATGGAATGGGCCGGATTTTTAAATCCTATGTATCCCATTTTCCCAAAAAATTCTATACGGTCATTATTTTGAGTAATGGCGTACGGCGTGAGGTTGGCCTCGGAAGCTATCTGCCCCCCCGTTCGTCGGTCACTTATCACGTGAAAGTTGAACTGACCTCGCAGTTCGTCTCCCCAATAAAATGTTCGCAGTAACCCGTCATAAAATGCTTTTTGGGGCGTATCGTAAAAAGTATCATCATTATAGTCGAGTTTATTTTTTCGCCGACTGGTATGCAGCAATACGCCTGTACTCCATTTATCGGTAAGTTGACGATTGAGGTGCAGATTGATTTCACCCCTGCCAAAAGTAGATCCATAAATATTCAAGAACATTTTTTTGTCCTCGAAGGGTTTTACCAATTCAGAATTGATTTGCCCAGTGATCGCTTGGTAGCCATTTTGTACGGTACTCGTTCCCTTGGATATTTGGAGACTATTGAGCCAAGTCCCTGGGATATATTCCATTACGAAAGCCGAGGCTAGTCCCGAATGAATTGGTCGCTTTTCTACTAAAAGTTGAGTGTAAGTTCCCCGCAGACCCAAGAGTTGGATTTCTCTAGCCCCGGTTACCGCATCGGTATAAGCAACATCTATGGAGGCATTAGTCTGAAAACTTTCGGCAAGACTACAGCAGGGTGCTTTTCGAAATTCTCCCGCACTGAGCACCTCCTGATTGAGGGTACTGAGGGTAGAGACATAATTATCTCTACGAGCAGCAGCTACCTGAACTTCTATCAATTCGTTGATGCCCCCTACTGCAATTTCCAAATTGGTCTCTTCAGGAAGCACTTCAACATATACTGGATCGTACCCCACATAATCAATCATCAAGTAGGCAGCCGTATCCATTTTCGGCAATTCAAAATATCCGTTTTCGTCGGCAACCGTACCGAGGTCAGTTTCCTCCCACATGACGGTAGCGCCGTAGAGGAACTCTCCCGCCTCGTTGGCAACGGTGCCGGAGAGGATTTGAGCGGAGGATAAAAATGGAAAAAGTAGGCTTAATAAATTTATATAGAATATTTTTTTCATTATCTGTTTATTTTCTGCCGTTCGTTGAGGCGACAGCGTTGTGATAGAACAACTTACCTTAGGTCAAAGGTCAGTTGCTCAAAAGCTAAGGTCTGCTGTCTGTAATTTGTACTTTGCAAAATGGGACATATGCCTTGGTGCTTGCCGAAAAATCATACAAAGT
>JBCCJE010000375.1:0-5808 GCA_039027925.1 Bacteroidota bacterium | reverse complement strand
TCAAAATTCAAATTCTGAGAAGTTGAAGAACAGGGTATTTCTATCACATATCTTCTTTGATTGTAAAAATTACTCCAACTCCAACCACCATTCCACCCGTGCATCACCACAAAGTCCATATCCGCAGAATTTTCATTACAGAAGTTACAAATATCAAAATTGGTATAATTCAACGCTGAATTATCAAACCATTCCAAAGTCCCTTCTGTGTAATAATCAGTTAATCCTATATAAACTAATTCATTAATTTGCTGGAAGATAAAATCATTTTCTCCTTGAGAATTGATCGTTACTAAATGACCTCCATTTTGATTAGCGATAGCTTCTGCATCCAAAGGTCGAGTAATGTCATCAGAAAGAAAGTATGCACTTCCTCCAAATTCTCCCAGAGCAGTAAATCCTGCTAGGCTCGTCGGACAGTTGGCATTCCCACCTTCAGGCAATACTGTAACAGTAAAACTACAATTCGTATTTTGAGTACATCCTCCTCCTGGATTATTCTCCGAAGCGATGTAAGTTATACTATATTCTCCCACAGAAAATTCACTTCCACTTGGGAATCCTTCCACTTGGGTAGGACCAGAAAATCCAAATGGACATTCAGAATCTACGATGGGTAAGTCCCACGTAACGGTAGCAGTTCCATCACTTCCTGCGGTGACGATGATGTCATCGGGGCATGTTATAGAAATAGTTGAGAACCAATTTTCTATTTGAACAGTAAAACTACACGTTTCCGTATTTCCACAAGCATCGGTGATGCTGTAAGTGATGACTTCGGGAATATTTAAGAAAAACGTAGCACCAGAAGCAGGTCCTTCCGTCTGAGTTATCGTCAACCCACCGTCGGCACAATCTGTAGTTGCGGTAGGAATATCCCATTCTACTATTTGTTCTGGATTACCTGGTAATCCCTCGACAAAAATATCTTGACAATCTACTTGAATGCCCTGTGGAGCTGAAGTACAAGGAATTTCCATCACGTACAATCTTTGATTATAAAAGTTGGAAAAACTCCACGCGCCGTTCCAAGGTGCCATGATGACAAAATCCATATCGGCTGAATTTTCGTTACAAAATCCGCACGGGTCTACATTGTTATAAGTTAGCGGTTCGTCGTTAATCCATTCCAAAATACCTTCCTGATCGAAGTCATCTAACCCAATGTACACCATTTCGGAAATGTTTTGTTGGATAAAATCATTTTCTGCTTGTGAACTAATTACTGCTAAGTATCCACCGTGAGTAGAAGCTTCAAATTGGGCATCAGTAGGTCTAGATATATCATTGGATAAATAGTATTTGCTACCACCAAATTCTCCTATGGTTGTAAAGCCAGCTATATCTTGAGGACAGCCACCTGCGCTAGGATCAATCACCGTAACTGTGAACGAGCATAACTCTTCATATTGACAATAAGCAGCACCACCTATTAATAAGCTAGATAGCTGAACAGTAGTCGTTCCAATAGGAAATTCACTTCCACTTGCTAATCCTGTAATCACTTGATAATTACTTAAATCTGCATCACAATATGACATAAGTGTTGGATCATCGTATGTTACAACTGCTCCTGTTCCAGAAGTTGCCTCTACTGTAATATCAGTTGGACATTCATAAATTGGATCAGCAGGATCAACATAAATAAAAAATAAACATTGCTCAGTATTCCCACAAGCATCTGTAAATTCATAAACAATTGGATGTCCCGAAGGTGTGGGGGAATAAGTATCTTGTCCAGGATTTCCACCAGCTAATTGAGTAACTGTAACTATTCCACCAGGACAATCTGTAGTAGCAGTAGGAATATCCCAAGAAACCATTTCCATATAATTAGTGGAGTGCTGACCTTCTATAAAAATGTCTGATGGGCAGTTAAAAATAGTTATTCCTGGACTTACCGTAGAACCACAAGGAATTTCAACAATATATTTACGGCTATTCCATTGGCTGCTAAAACTCCACGCTCCATCCCATGGTTGCATGACCACATAGTCCAACTCGGCTGAATTTTCATTACAAAAATCACACGGGTCTATATTGTTATAATTTAAATCTTGACCATTGAACCATTCTAGTTCTCCTTCCGCATTAACGTCGTTCAGTCCGATATAGACCAATTCGGAAATGTTTTGTTGCAAAAATTGATTTTCAGCACCATTATTTATAGTAACTAGATACCCACCTAAAGATTCCGCCGTAGCTTGAGCAGCGGCAGGTTGAGCGGTTTCATCAGAAAGATAATATCTACTAATTCCAAATTTACCAAGGGTAGTAAAGCCCGCTAAAGTTTCGGGAGCACCACAGCTAGATGGATTGGACACATTAATTGTAACAGTAAAACTGCAAGTCTCTACAATGGTATTACATTCGTTGGTTAAGCTGTAGGTAACTATGGTAACTCCTGTCCCAAATATCATCCCCGGCATCCATCCATTATTATTTAGGGTATATCCATCGGGGCAATTACTAAACACCTCTGGAACTATCCAACTCACATTATTCGGTCCTGCGGGGTCGCCATTGTTAATAATAATGTTGTCAGGACAAGTTGCAAAGTAGGTTTCAAAATTAGTACCTCCACATGCACCATAAGCATAATTGAACACTCCCGCACATTCTGCTTCGCAGGCATTTATATATGTATTTCCATCTGTCCCACAAACAGGCTCGCTGTCGGTATCACATCCACAGCCCAAAGTCTCTGCGCACGGAATTTCCATAATTACTTTTCGGACATCGGTAGCTGGAATCCAACTCCACATGCCATTCCAAGGATGAAATTCCACAGCATCGTTATTTGTAGTATTAGACTCACACCAAGAACAAGGATCATAGTTCGTATAATTGACAGGGCTTCCATCGTCCCAAACTACAGTTCCTTCTTGGGCTACATCATTCAATCCGATAAAGGCTTGGTCAGAGTTCCAAAAAGAGAGGTAAGCGTTTTCTTCTGGGGTATTTATAGAAACTAAATATCCTCCGTGTCCAGCAGCTTTGGCTAAACCTTCCGCATAAGTCATCGGTTCTTTTGAAACAAAATATTTATGCCCTTTGTAATTTCCAATAAAATTAAATCCAGCTCTGCTAGCGTGACATCCCGTAATTGAATCTCCGATTCCTCCGCTTGTTGACCCCACGTTCACTCTAAATGAACACTCTACCACATTTCCACAAGCATCTGTAGCGTGATAAGAAATAATCTCACCACCTATCGCAAAATAACTTCCACTAGTTGGTCCAGACACCTGAGTAATAGTCAAACCACCTAAAGGACAAGTAGTAGTTGCAGTTGGCGCAGTCCAACTAAAGTTTTGTCCTCCTTCCTGTAAGGTAACGACCATTCCTATATCAACAGAGTCAATAGGACAGTTCAAAGTAATTTCTCCAACTGGAGTATTTGAGTTAGGTATAAAGAAAGTTGGCGATGCGTCCAACTGAATATTTTGAGAAGTGACATTGGAAGTAATGCCTGTATAGCCAAAGTCCCAATTCATTCTATCCAAATTTCCTATATTCATCGAAGCAGGAAAAGTATAACTTGCACTAGCAAACTCACTTTGATCAACAGTTGTTTTTGCCCAAAGTACATAAGTATATTGTCCTAAAGAATTTTTAAATGCACCGCCATTCATATTAGCAGGAATATTCATTTCAGTAGTTTTAGCAGCATCATACTCTTTTTCAAAAAGCATGTCTGTAGTCGTCTTATAACCAATACCCTGCTCTAGTATGACTTGATTAAAATGCGTTACCACATTCAAGTTTTCAAAAAATCCCATTTGATCAAAAGAACCAACTGAGTTAGCTGCTGTTGCTCTTTCTCCAAGTTGGTAAGGATGAATTTGAACAAAACCTTCTTTCATCGCCACGACGAAAGACTTCATAATAAAATTCCTAGCTCCCTCTACGCTTCCAAAAAACATTTCATTGGTATTATTAAAATCTGGAAAAGGCGCATTAGGAACATTGTACTCCGTCAAAGTCCAAATCTTTTTGGGATAGGTAATACCATCATAACCATAACCTGCAAGTGTACCATCTCGTAGTACTCGCTTATCAATCAAACCATCCGCACCTCGATCCGAATGTCGGAAATATTCAAACCCTCCAATAGAATTATTCCATTGTCTCATAGTGCCATCAAAGTGTGGATAATAATGTCCTCCAATCACATCAAAATAAGCTCCACCACCTAGGGGATAATCCGCAGTTACACTTCCATCAATTGGGTTGTCCGTATTTCTTAGTACTGCATCGAGGAAACTTTCAAAACCTGATCCTGAAAAAACTACATAATCATCGGGTGAATGTGTTTTGATAACTTCGTAGGCTACCCGCAATGTTCTTACGAAATGAAAAATAGGTGCTCTCAATTTGTAATCACATGGATCTGGATTATTTTCCCACCAGTTGCCAAGTTGTCCAGGAGGCAACCACCCCGTAGCACCTGTGTAATCAAAACCAGGTTCATTCCAGATTTCCCAAAATTTCACATGATCCCCCACACTTTCTAGCAAGTCCCACATGTAGCGGGCGAAGTAATTATTTTCGTTTACAGGCGTGCCATTCAATCCTCCATCAAAAATGGGTTCATATAGATTAGCAAACATTTCCGTAGGAATTCCATCACAGTATTCCACAGGGTCAGCATGATCGGGATGCGCAAATCCTACGATCATCGTATTGTCTTTCATCCCTTGCAATTCGTAATAGTCATAAATACCTACCCAGGTGGGATAATCAAAAATCAAGGCAATAGATTCTGGTAGGGAAGAACGAAATGCTCTCGCTCCTGCGCCTTGTGTTCCTGCGGCAGGGTTTCCTCCAGCTATATCTGTTAATAGGAAATCATTCCAGTTGGGGCCATAATAACCGGGGTTTACTCCAGGTCGAAAGACGCCATCGTAAGGAGTGATTTGGTCATTGGCGGTGTAGGTTATCTGGGATTGTAATTGTATTGTTTGAAAAATAAAAAATATAAATAAAAAATTGAATCGTTTCATGTTAATTGGTATTGTTAAAGTTATGGGCTTGGTTTGTTTTTTACACAGAGCCACGGAGAACATAGAGGTTCACGGAGAGTACTTTAGATCTTTGACACGGAGGCATGGAGTTCACAGAGGCTCACTAAGTTTTTTATTGTAATACTCAATCTTGCGGATGTTACTAATTTTCTTTTTATGAAGAAATCGTCTCCGTGAACCTCAATGTACTCCATGCCTCTGTGTAAAAAAAAACACACCTCCGTATAAAAAATCTAAATTACTCTCCGTGAAACTCCGTGTACTCTATGCCTCCGTGTCAAAAAAACCCCTCCTCTCCCTATCACATTAATCAAAATCTCTGTTTCACAAACTTCAATTGCGAATGTTGTTTTTGTCCTTGCGGAATTTTCACAAAGTACATTCCACTTGGAAGCTCAGAAATATCTAGTTCTTTAAAGACCAACCCTCTGTAAAGGTCAACGGGAACTGTTTTCACTAAAGTACCTCTCGCATCGAAGATTTGTACATCAACTACCTCCTCTCGCTGAGCATCAATTTTTACAAAAACGAAATCTTTAGCTGGGTTAGGCACTAAACTTTCAAGCGTAGGTCTCTTCTGATTTCCTTGACTAGTTAAAGCAATAAGACTTTGTGGAGCACCATTAAGATTAGCGGCACAAGGTATCTCAACAATATATTTACGCTGATTAAAAAAGTTACTCCAACTCCATCCTCCATTCCATGAGTGCATTATTACATAGTCCATATTATCAGTATTGGCATTGCAGAATCCACAGATATCGAAGTTGGTATAATTAAC
>JBCCJE010000374.1:0-5817 GCA_039027925.1 Bacteroidota bacterium | reverse complement strand
TTTTCAGGAAGTTAAAATTTAGACATGCTCTTACAACGTACTTACCCCAAATGAAAATACGAATCTCCTTTGGGAGATTTTTTCCAATAACCCCGATTCTCCCATTTTCTTTTTTTTAGAAAAATTAAAAACCTGATTATAGACTCTTAATCTACAAAAAAATGATGCAAACAGACCTACAACAATTAATGTTTGGAAAAGATAACCTCGAAACTATTACTTCAGTACTCGCAGACGGTGGTCTGATTCTTTACCCTACGGATACGATTTGGGGCATCGGATGTGACGCCACCAACGCCGAAGCCATCCAAAAAATATTTGACCTAAAAAATAGAGATCACAACAATCCTATCGTCCTTTTGGTAGATTCGCTGGAGATGCTCAAAAATTATGTGGAGCACGTACATCCTAGAATTGAGACCCTCCTCATTCATCACACACGGCCCCTCACGGTCATCTACGAACAAGCAAAAAATCTTCCCGCCATGGCTCACGCTCCCGATAGTAGCGTTGCTATCCGAATCGCTTTGGATGCTTTTTGCCAAGAACTCATTGGTCAGTACGGAGGGCCTCTAGTGGCTACCGCCGCCAACGTAGGCGACCGCCCCTACCCTGCTAACTTTGGGGGCATCAGTTCTGATATTATCATGGGTATGGATTACGTAGTGAAATGGAAGCAAGGTGAGAAAAAATTGGGACAGCCTTCGGTCATTGCAAAATTGTCCGAAAAAGAAGAGTTCATATTTCTTAGGGAATAAAAATTTTGTGATTCGTGGCAAAAATATAGTAGCCACTAAGTCGCCAAGACACTAAGAATCTTAAATCAAAATTTTTGTGCCTTTGTGCCTTCATGGCAAAAAAATAAGATTACGTTAGTAGTTTTCTACTATAAAATTTTCATCTTAATCATACAAAATGCTGTACCTAAAATATCTACTTGCCGCTTTATTTATTTTCACTTTGTCCTCCGATTCGGATCGAATGGCTTGGGATAAGGATCAAAAAATAAAATGGGCTGACTTCCAAGGAAAAGCCCAAAGTAATAACCTGCTGGATGCGTACTCCATGCTCGGAATTTCTCTGGAGGTCATAGGTCAGTCCAACGGAGAAGTAGAAATGGGCGTATTCGGGTATTTTGAAAAAAATAAAAGCTGGGTAAAGCCGGGCGAACAATCAGATCATCTACTCCTCCACGAGCAAAAGCACTTTGACATTTGCGAAGTATATAGAAGAAAACTGGTTCAACGACTAGAGGCTGCGAAGCATTTCTCCTACGACGACTTTAGCGATCAAGTCAGTTCAATTTTTAATGAACTATTCGAAGAATATAAAAAAGAACAAGAACGCTACGATCAAGCTACTAATCATTCGCAGAAAAAAGAAGAACAAGCCAAGTGGAACAAGTACATCGCAGAAGAATTGTTACGCCTAAAAAAATACGATAAACTTTCTGCGGTACTTAAAGTTGAGTAAGATTATAAATTTAGAGTTCTGCGCTCTAATTTTACAGCATGCAATTCGTAAAAGCCATTCTCCATTATGACGATCAAACTGTAGAGCTGCCCATCGGCAAAATGACCTTCTTTGAGGAACTCTACGTTGATTTTAAAAAGTCAACAAAAAACGCCAAGTACCAAACCTACCATCTGATCATTCATCCTAAGCAAGCTATTCAAATCAAAAGATTGGCACTGCTCTTTGAGCAAACCTACGTGGAGTCGGAAGGGACTCAGATTTTTTGCAATGGCTATCAATCTTGGTCGGAGAGTAGAGCGTACGGACTCAAAGAAAAAATTCCGCAACTCAAGTTTTGGGCCAAAAATAGGCAGTACTTTGGTGACGAACACATCAAAGAAATCCCTAGAGGAAATGGAAAATTCCATTCGTGGACCTATACCTATTTGAGAAATAGCAATAGCAATGGCAGTAAAAATGACAATGACAATAGCAATAGCAATAAAAATGAGAATGGCAATGGCAATAAAAATGACAATAGCAATAGCAATAGCAATGAAAATGACAACGGCAATGACAAGAGGAATGGGAACAATAACAATACAATTTCATTTATGGGTTCTTTGAAGGAGGACGCAGCTTTTACCTACTTTATTCACGATACGAAGGGGCAGCGGCTCATTGTCGAGAAAGATTGCCGCCATCTGGAACTTACCCACTCCTACCCTGCGCTGGATATTTTTGTTGCTAAGGGAACGGAGGAAGAAGTTTATAACAATTGGTTTACGGAAATGGAAATAGCCCAACCAACGATTAAAAAAGCAACGGGTTGGACAAGTTGGTATAATTACTACACGAACATTTCGGAGGAAATTATTTTAAAAAATTTAGCGGCATTTGAGGAAAAAAATATCCCTATTGATATTTTCCAAATTGATGATGGCTATCAGACGCACGTTGGCGATTGGTTGAATATCAAATCTAGTTTTCCCAACGGGATGAGCACCATTGCCCGAGCTATCAAACAAGCTAATTACAAACCCGGAATTTGGTTAGCTCCTTTTGTTTGCAGCGGAAAATCTGATCTTTTTCGACAAAAAAAACACTGGCTAGTCAAAAACCAAAATGGCAATCCTCAGAGTTTGGGAAAAATAAAATACTGGGGCGGAGACTTTTACGCTTTGGATTTTTACCAAAGAGAAGTACAAGAATATTTGATTCAAGTGATCCACGTATTCACCCAAAAGTGGGGATTCGAATTTGTCAAACTTGACTTCCTCTACGCCGTCTGTGTTTTTCCCAAAAAAAATAAAACACGGGGACAAATCATGGCGGATGCTATGGAATTTTTGGGCAGACAACTGGGCAACAAAATGACGTTGGGCTGTGGTGTCCCCTTGGGTAGTGTGTGGGGAAAAGTAGATTACTGTCGGATCAGTTGTGATGTCCATTTGCGCTGGGAAAACCAACTAGAAAAATGGCACGGGCACCGAGAGCGGGTATCTACGTTGCTGGCTTTGCGCTCCACGCTGGGCAGATTCCAGTTGAATAATCGCGCCTTCCGCAATGATCCAGATGTTTTTATTTTGAGAAATAATAATAACCAACTCTCCCCTACTCAGCAATATACCCTCCTGATTATCAACGCATTATGTGGCGAT
Source organism: Bacteroidota bacterium (assembly GCA_039027925.1). GTDB lineage: Bacteria > Bacteroidota > Bacteroidia > Chitinophagales > Saprospiraceae > CAJQQY01. The sequence goes on along the minus strand of JBCCJE010000374.1, from coordinate 2,701 downwards.
CTCCTATTTACCTCCGACTTTATTGGCGACTACACGGCAGAACAACTAGCCGAATTCAACTTTATCTTTTTACTCCAAAAAGCAAAAGTAAAAAAGGTCCAAAATTTGACACCTGATAAATATTCTATATATTTTGATTTGCAAGAAAAATCCTTCGTCGCTATCTGCAACTTGAACCATCAACAAGCAACATTTAGCATCAAACAAAAAATGATAACACTTGCACCATTCGAATCTATCATTTTGAAAGACTAGTAAACTTAAACTTCAAACCTCAGATATGAAAAAATCCCTTTCCTTCCTACTCTACTTTTTATGGGTTATAACATTACATTCCCAAAAACCATTTTACCATAAAAACAAAAAGATCAGTTGGGTAGGTCAGACCGAGTTCACCTATTATCTCGAACATTATGATCGCCTTAATTTTGAGCCAACTACTGAATGGCAAAAAGAAACTCGCACCATCAAAATTGATCCTTACGCCACCTGCGAGTTTGGCAACGAAAAATATTTCACCAACTTTATCATCAACGAAGTGCTCGAAGGAAGGCGTAAAGTTTTTGATCTAGAAGGCGACTTGATGACTAACCAACAAATCAACGATGCTTTCGGAAAAACGACCACCGATACCTCCATCATCATTGATCCCGAAACGCGGCAGCAGCGCTTTATCGTCACCCGAACCGAACCTCGCTATCAGATTTCTTCCTTCAAGGTAAGGCAATGGTGGTACTACGATAAAACGACAGCATCTCTTAACTCCACGGTCAGGGCCATTGCGCCAATCATGGAAAAAGAAAAAAAGGATGGCTCAACTACCAAGCGTGTCCTCTTTTGGATAGATATGCAGCAGGATGCCCAAAAGGACTATCACTACAATGATCCTTTCGTCATTTGGGCGAAGGAGACGGTCTCTAGTTTATCTTTTAAAAAAATAAAAAAGGTAAAAGGAAGAACTAAAAAGACGCTGAAAAATTACTTGTACAAAAATCCCGTGGAAGGAAAGGTAGCCACCCTGAGCAATGATAGCTGGTATTCCTACTGCGCAGCCCCGATTGACAAGGAGGAAGTTGCCAAGATGTTCGAAGCATCCGTTGACACGGTCATCACTTTTGATCCCGAAACTTTTCAGGAAGCAACGACGATCATCAAAAATTCAAAAACCGACTACAAGGACATAGATTACTATCGGGTGCTTCAGCATTGGTATTTTGATAAATCCACCAACACCTTGGCCAGCAAGGTAATTTCCATTGGTCCTCTCAAAGACATCAAGGACGAAAAGGGAAAGCTGAAATACCGCAGAGCATTATTTTACATTCCTAGTAGCCAGTAATTTCTGTTATTTTTACCCTAAAAAAGATGGACTACCTTGACCTCATTTTAAAATCATATCGGGACTTTGCTGGTTACACTTGGAACGAAATCACCTTTCAAGTATCGCCTTGGTACGTCAATTATTTTTGGTGGCTAATTGTACTGAGTTTGGGTATTTGGGCATTGGAGATTTTCTTTCCGTGGCGAAAAAACCAATCCACATTTCGCAAAGATTTCTGGCTCGATACCTTCTACATGTTTTTCAATTTCTACATTTTTAAGCTGATGATTTTCATGGCTTTCTCCAATGTAACCGAAAAATTTTTCCTTGATTTTTTGGGTGGAGAAATCAAAGATTTTGCGTGGATAGATATGAGTCAGTACGCCCTGTGGATTCAGTTATTGGTATTTTTTGTCGTTACTGATTTTATTCAATGGTTTACCCACCTGATGCTCCACCGGTTTGAGTTTTTATGGAAATTTCACAAAGTACATCACTCCGTAGAGGAGATGGGTTTTGCTGCGCACCTACGCTACCATTGGATGGAAAATGTATTTTATACCCCCATGAAATATATCGCAGTAATGATCATCGGCGGTTTCACGCCCGAGAGTGCCTACCTTGTTTTTTACGTGGCCATAGCCATCGGGCACCTCAACCATGCTAACGTAAAATTGACCTACGGCCCACTCAAATATATTTTTAATAATCCAGTTATGCACCTCTGGCACCATGCCTATCACCTACCCGAAGAGAGGAAACGAGGCGTGAACTTTGGGATTTCCCTAAGCATTTGGGATTATATTTTTGGCACTAAATATATTCCCGAAGATAGCGGGACGATCAAGTTGGGGTTTCCCGGCGTAGAGCATTTTCCAAAAGATTTTACGGGTCAAGCCTTTTATGGTTTTCGTACCAATAAAAAGCAGAGTGCCAAAGAAGATTAATGGAAGTAAATAGATTCTTGTAACGTTGGTCTTACTGAAGAGAACCTACCCCGAACCCTTTCCTTGAAAGTATAGGTAGATTCGTTCTAATTATGAAGGTAGCCTACTGCTAAATTTTTGGAGCAAGTTTGCAAGTTTGTAGGGTGCCTCTCCCCCGCTGGCGGGGGCTGGGGGGTGGAATTCAAAATCAGGCAAAGAAAAAATCGTGTATTCCAGCCCCCGCCAGCGCAGGGCTGTTAAGTTCTGTTTGGCAAATTTTTCATGCTCTTTTTTTTGCAAAATTTTCCGAGTTTGCAACGACGCTCTCCCCCTTTGGAGGGGTGAGGTTTACCCACAAGTCGGGCGGCAGTTAGATGATTTGAAAATTATAACTTGTAAAAACTTTGTTATGCACTCAAATCGACTTATAACAAAACATTTTCGTGAAATAACG
>JBCCJE010000373.1:0-5822 GCA_039027925.1 Bacteroidota bacterium | reverse complement strand
TTAAAGCCAATGGAAAAAATATCTAATCCCACCTTACCTTTTTCTATTTGAAGGAGTCTATCTATTTGAAATCATAACTATTCCATCTCAAATCTTTAGACCATGAAAAAATTAATACTCTTTTTCGCCTTTTTTATAGTTGCTCAAATTGGCAATACACAATGCTGCCCCTACTTGGATAACGCAGAATTGACCCCGACGAATCCAACCCAACTCGACAGCGTTTACCTCATCACCAAAGTAACGACGCCTAACCAAGGAAAATACTTGGGTTATACCATCACCGAGACAGATTCTCTGCTGTTGGTAGAAGCCTGTTATTACAACGGGCTTTTGACAGCGCTGCAAACTTATAATGACACGATCAATTTGGGATTGCATCCTGCTGGAGAATTGAAGGTAAAATTCGTAGCGTGGACTTCTAGTAGCGATACCACCTGTACTTTTGTCCAAAATCAATCTACCGAAAGCTCGGTAATGGTAGAGGCTTCTAATGCTGTGGAGGCGCCTTTTGGTCAATCGCTCGCTGTCTTTCCCAATCCGAGTGCGGATATTTTTTACATCGAGTTGGAAGGTTACCGAGGAGACCTAGAATTAGAAATATGCTCACCCGTAGGTCAATTGTTACAAACTATTAATTTGAAAAATAATCAGGACGATTTTATTCAAAGATCTTTTGACTTAAAGGACTACAGTTCAGGTATGTATCTTTTGAAGATCCAACACGAGCAGACGATTGAAGTCCGAAAGTTGAATAAGTTGTAAGGTTTTGCCCTGTCTGCCAAAGTATGCACGCAGCAGCAGCAGCACGAGAAAGCTAGCGTTCGTTGGTCTCAATATCTCGGGAGGATGTATCTGCCTGTTTAACTTTGGCAGATAGCGTTAAATTTTCCAAATCCTCTGGTGTATCTATCCCAACAGAATCGAAAGGTAGTTCAGCGATAAAAATATCATACCCATGCTCCAACCATCTTAACTGCTCTAAAGATTCTAATTTTTCCAGACGACTCGGTGGCAGTTTTGTGATTTCCAAGAGTACCTCCCTGCGAAAAGCATAAATCCCGATGTGCTTAAAAAAATGATGAGGTGACCAATTTTCCTTTGCTTCGTTTCTTAAAAAAGGAATGGGACTTCGACTAAATAACAATGCTTTTCCATTTTTTCCAAAAGTAGCTTTTACAACGTTGGGGTTAAAAATATCAGCCTGATTGGCTATAGGTCTTACGCCCGTGGCGATTGGCGCATTTTGATTTTCCTTAAAAATATTTAAAACTGTTTCAATTTGTTTAGGATGAATAAAAGGCTCATCCCCCTGAATATTTACCACCCAATCGAATTCCTTCTCTAGGGCAGCAACCTCGGCAATCCTATCTGTTCCAGTTAGGTGGTTTTTATCGGTCATCCTTGCTTTTCCACCAAAGGCCAGCACGTGGTCGTATATCCGTTGGTCATCGGTGGCTACGATTACCTTTGCCAGCGAGGGGGCTTTCGAGCATTGCTCGTACACCCGCTGAATCATCGTTTTTCCCTTAATCTTTACCAATGGTTTTCCGGGAAAACGAGTGGAGGCGAATCTTGCGGGTATTATACCGAGAGTTTTCATATTTTTGTAGTGGATTTGGAATCTTACTTCTAAAACCAAACTAACTCCCTCCTCTTTTAATTACGAACATTTCACGCAATGTTCCGAAAAACAATGATACTATGAAATTCCTTACAACACTTAGCCTTGTCCTGATTCCGCTATTTATTTTTGCAGAAATTCGGGGGGATAGTTTGAATTATTTGACGGCGCAAGATAGCGTATTCCTTACAGTTGATGAAAGTAACCAAAAAATTATTGAACACCGCTTTGCCGAAAAACAGACCGTTTATTCACTTGCGAAGTTCTACGGTTTAGAGTTGAATGAGTTGATGTACTACAACAGCGAAATAGAAAAACCCGAAGATATTTCTATCGGAACAATCATCAAAGTTCCTATCCCAAATAAAGCCATCAAGCGATACAAAACCAAAGATTTTGTGGATGCAGAACACGCCTCCATTTATTATAAAGTAAAAGGTGGCGATAATCTTTTTCACATTTGTAAGAGACTTTTTAGAATGCCCATTGAGGACATACAAAAACGAAATAACATCCAAGGAAATAATATTAAGCCCGGGCAATTGCTACACGTGGGGTGGATGAGCATCAGCGGAGTGCCTAGGGAATTTAGAAAGCTCAAACCCGTTCCGCCCGAATGGCAAGCGAGCCAATTGCTAGGACTAGATTATTTGAGAGCTAAAGGGATCAAACCCGAGAGAACGCAAAGAGGGGTAGCTGCTTGGAACAAAAATTCTAAAAATGTAAACGATATTTTTGCGCTGCACACCTCCGCACCGATTAACTCTATCATTGGAGTAACCAATCCGATGTCAAAACGTACGCTTTATGTAAAGGTGATTGGAAGACCATCGAGCAAGGTGTACTACGGTACCAATGTGGTGGTGGTGCTATCCAAAAAAGCAGCCCAAATGTTGGGGGCTCGCAATACAAGATTTTATGTAAATGTTAAATACCTACGTTGAACTTTAGACGTTGAACGTTTTGCGATTTTAAAAATAAAAACTATCCTGTAAGCGTCGAACGTGTAATATCAAACGTTCAACGAAAAAACTTAATTAATGAATTATTACAACAATGTTTTAGAGACGATTGGAAATACGCCGCTGGTGAAAATTAATAAGGTGGCGTCGGAAGTAGAAGCCTTAGTGCTCTGCAAGGTAGAAACTTTCAACCCCGGGCATTCCATCAAGGATCGGATGGCGATCAAAATGGTAGAAGATGCCGAAGCCCGTGGAGACATCAAGCCAGGTGGTACCATCATCGAGTGTACTTCTGGAAATACAGGAATGGGATTGGCCCTTGCTGCCTGCGTAAAAGGCTACCGCTGTATCTTCACCACAAGTGACAAACAATCCAAAGAAAAGATTGACATCCTAAAAGCACACGGTGCGGAAGTCATCGTATGTCCTACCAACGTCGAGCCTGATGATCCTCGCAGTTACTATTCCGTAGCGGAAAAATTAAGTAAAGAGATTCCGAATTCCTATTGGTTTAATCAGTACGATAACTTATCCAACCGACAGGCACACTACGAAAGTACGGGCCCCGAAATTTGGAAACAAACCGAGGGAAAGATCACACACTTGGTAGTAGGTGTCGGCACGGGAGGAACGGTGTCGGGAACGGGAAGATACCTTAAAGACCAAAATCCTGATATCAAAATTTGGGGAATAGACACCTACGGTTCTGTTTTTAAAAAATACCACGAGACGGGGGTTTTCGATGAAAAAGAAATTTATCCCTACATCACCGAAGGTATCGGGGAGGATATTCTACCTAAAAATGTTGACTTTAAAATCATTGACCATTTCGAAAAAGTAAGTGATAAAGATGGTGCGGTGATGGCCAGAAGACTGGCACGAGAGGAAGGGCTACTGCTAGGATATTCCGCTGGATCTGCATTTAGCGGATTACTTCAGCTTAAAGATAACTTCAAAAAAGATGACGTGGTCGTTGTCTTGATTCACGATCACGGGAGTCGTTACGTTGGAAAAATCTACAATGACGATTGGATGCGAGAACGTGGATTTTTGGAAGATGATCTAAAAGTGAAAGATGTCATTTCTAAAAAAACGGATAAAGAATTTTTATCCATCACTAAAGATATGACGGTAAGAGAGGCGTTTAAAATGATGAAAAATCGGGACATTTCCCAAATGCCAGTCATGCAGGGTGAAGACATTGTGGGTTCTATCACGGAAACCAACGTACTCAATTACCTATTGGAAAATCCAATGAATAATTCTGAAAGTAAAATCGAAGCGATCATGGAAAAGGCATTTCCGATGGTGGAAGTAGATTTGCCTTGTAAGCAGTTAAGTAAGTATTTTTCTAAAAAGACACCTGCGGTCATTGCTAAGGATAAAGCGGGTGTGCTCCATATTTTGACGCAGTACGATATTATTCAGGCAGTTTAGATTGGTCTGATTTTTTAGGTTTAAAAACCGCAATAGCTGTAAGGGGCTGTTGCGGTTTTTTATTTAAATTTATGAAGTAATTTTTTTTGTAACAATGTACTACCACAATCAGTATCAATGGGATTATTTAATTTCTTCTCCAAGAAAAAAAGGGAAAATAAAACATCAACTGAAAAAAGGCGTACCCAAAGTCAAAAGGTAAATCCGATTAAGTATGAAGAACAGCTAAAAGTGTTCAAATCATTGGGTTATGACTTTCACGAAGGAGTAACGAAGAAAATGATTTTAAGAGATATTTACGAAATGACTTGGGAAGAGGAAACAGAAAAATACATCGAGGAAAATCCTTTTTCTGTTCTTTACTATGCGTTCGGTTGGAGAGCACCCGAAGTACCAAAGTTTAACTACTCCGAGCATTGCATTTGGTTTGATTTAGAATTCTTTGACTCAAATGCTCAGTATAAATGGTTTATGGAAAGAATGGGCGCAATAACGAATGGAGAAATCAAATTTGATGAAATAGGCATTTCAACTGACGAAGATAAATGGGAATGGATTGAATTCAAAGTAAATGGCATTTCAAAAAAATGGCGACTAGAGAGAACGGGATATATCGCAAATGATTTTGTACAAAAATTTTCGCACTTGCCGCAAGAACTAAAAACCAAACGGAAATATACTTACTTCGATAATGGTGGTCAACAATTTGTGATTGATTTCGCTAGTGATGAGGAACAAATCGAATTCAATAAAAAAACTGGATTGAGTAGAAAATGGTTGGGAGATGAAGTCTCTTTAGACATACTCTTAAAAAATACACCATGAAAAAATTAAAAGATGATTTCGTGCAGGAGTGGTCAAAATTTTTAAAGAAAGTGAAATCGTACAACTAGCAAAAAATAAAGAAAAGGAAAAATGAACTACAAAAATACATTAGATTCCCCACAGGATAACAGGCAGAAGCGCGCCGAGACTTTAGCATTTACCGTAGTAGGTGGCATCTTGTTAGGCGCATTGATAGGGGCTTCGATTGCTTGGATCAGCCAAGAGGTTTGTCCAGAATATTTTCTCTGGAAATTTACAGTAAGTAGCAGTAGTGTAGCAGAGGAAGCTATGTTAATAGGAGGCCTCCGGGGAGCACTTTACGGATTTATATTTTCGAGTATTTATGCCGTTATGATAGCCATAATCACAAAATCTGAGGCAAAGGTCAATTTTGTTTTCAAGCAGGTCAAGTGGTTTATTCCCATTGTTTACGCTTGTTGGCTGCTGGGTGGACTACTTTTCTTAGGCATCAACTACACCAAACCCTTACTTTTGGATTCCAATTACTACATGCTTATACAAATAGTTGATCCTCAATTAAGGCTGGAATATATTTGGGTACTTGGCTCCATAAAAGGAGGAACAGTGGGCGGACTAGGAGCTATTTTATTTGGTATCATCCGACTAAATAATGCGTGGCAAAAAGAGTTGAGGCGGCAGTCACTTGAATCTAAGATTGAATAGGGATATTGCCCAACTATTAAAAGATAGACTCGGTCAATGTGAACTAAAATTTTTCAATTTCCATTGAATATTTTTCAGTACTAGCTTGCGATGATGTTAAACAGTAACACAGTAGCAGGCATTCCTTTATTGCTGATCTCGCATTTCAATTCAATATTACAAAACATTACAAATTGAAAATATAAATTTAGATGGATCTTTTAAAGATTTACAATTATTCTCCAATATTGACTTTTCTTATATCCCAGAATTCTTAAATACACTCTTTAGCGGATTAGGTAGCTTTAGCG
>JBCCJE010000372.1:0-5834 GCA_039027925.1 Bacteroidota bacterium | reverse complement strand
TCGCAAAATGCGATTGGTAGTGGACAACATTCGTGGAAAAGATGTAGAGGATGCTTTAGATATTTTGAAATTCACGAAAAAGGAAGCCGCCGAATGGTTAGAGAAAGTTGTTGTCTCGGCGATTGCAAATTGGGAGAATAAAAATGGCAACGTCGTTGATGCGGACGATCACGATTTGTATATCAAAACCGCATTTGTAGATGGTGGAACAATGCTCAAAAGATTCCGCCCAGCTCCACACGGTAGAGCACATCGAATTCGGAAAAGAACAAATCACGTGACGATCATCGTGGAAAATAGAGTTCCTACTGATCTCGATATTGAAATGACTAACGCTGCTGCTGCCGTAGTGGACGAAGAAGAATAAAATTTTTAAAATTTATCCCGAGTAATCGGAACAAGGTTCAGAGTTTAAAATTGATTAAATATGGGTCAAAAGACAAATCCAATTGGTAATCGTTTAGGCATCGTCAGAGGATGGGAGTCTTACTGGTTTGGTGGTAAAAACTTTGGAGACAAAGTAGTAGAAGACGAAAAAATTAGAAACTACCTCCATGCTCGTATTCGCAAAGGCGGTATTGCTCGCATCGTTATCGAAAGGTCACTCAAAAGAATTAGTGTCACCATTCATACGTCGCGCCCTGGAATCGTCATTGGTAAAGGTGGTCAGGAGGTAGATCGAGTGAGAGAAGAGTTGAAGAAATTAACTGGAAAAGATGTCCAGATTAATATCATTGAAATTCGACGTCCCGAGCTTGATGCCAATGTACTAGCCGAAAGTATTGCTAAGCAGCTAGAGGCAAGAATCAATTATCGAAGGGCTATCAAGATGGCTATTCAATCTTCGATGCGGGCAGGTGCTCAAGGAATCAAAGTTAGAATTTCTGGTCGTCTGAATGGAGCGGAGATGGCGCGTTCGGAAGAGTTTAAACAAGGTAGAACTCCCTTGCATACTTTCCGTGCAGACATTGATTATGCCTTGAAAGAAGCCTTGACGGTGTACGGAAAAATCGGTATCAAAGTATGGTTATGCAAAGGAGAGATACTAGGAAAACCGGATTTATCTCCTAATGCAGGTGCCAAGAGTGATAAGGGAGACAGAAAAGGTGGACGTCGTGGTGGCGGCGGCAGAGGAAGTGATCGAAGAAGAGGTGGTCGTGGTGGTGATCGAAGAAGAAATAATAACAACAGATAGCCAAATTATCTGTCCATTTTTTACAACAAAAAACAGAGGTATTATTACCGAATTATTTTTCAAATTTATAAGAATTTGAAATCCTCATTTCCTTGGATAATAAGGAAAAACTCTTACCTTTGCACAGCTTTTTCAGAAGCCTAGTAAGATATAGGATTTCGAGCCTTTTCAAATCGTTTTTTTAATGGTTTGTTACTCAAAATGAACTTAAAATGTTACAACCGAAAAGAACTAAATATCGCAAGCAGCAGAAGGGTAGAAATAGGGGATTGGCCTATCGAGGCAGCACGATCTCTTTCGGAACTTTTGGTTTGAAAGCACTCGAGCACGGTAGAATCACGAATCGCCAAATCGAGTCCGCTCGTATCGCAATGACCAGATACATGAAAAGAGAGGGTAATGTTTGGATTCGAATTTTTCCAGACAAACCTATCACTTCGAAGCCATTGGAAGTACGTATGGGAAAAGGTAAGGGCGCATTGGATCATTACGTAGCGCAAATCCAGCCCGGTAGAATTATGTTTGAGATGGATGGTGTACCCGAAGCTACGGCAATGGAGGCACTCCGACTAGCTGCGCAAAAACTGCCCGTACTAACAAGATTTGTGAAACGTAGAGACTACGTGGAATAAGATTCATTTAAAAATTAATAATTGCTTTTATAATGGCTAGTAAAAAATTTCAAGAGCTTCAGGATAGCACAGTCGAAGAACTGTATGATCTGTTGTCAGTAAATGAGTTGGATTATCAAAAGCTAACCTTCGATCATGCCATTAAGGGGTTGGACAATCCTCTCGAATTGAGAGCATTAAGAAGGGATGTAGCTAGAATAAAAACTGAAATCAGAAGAAGAGAGCTAGCAGAATATTCACCAGAAGGATTAGAAAAAAGATCAAAAATTCGTGCTCGTAGAAAGCGAAATAAATAATAATCATGGCTGAAAACGTAAAGAAATCATTTAAAAAAACTCGGATAGGAGTAGTGTCTAGTAATAAAATGGATAAGACTATTACTGTTTTAGTCGAGCGTCGTTTACGTCACCCGATCTACGGAAAGTTTGTAAAGAAGTCTAAAAAATTTATGGCTCACGACGAAAAAAATGATTGCAACATTGGAGATACTGTCAAAATAATGGAGTCTCGACCATTGAGTGCAAAGAAAAGATGGAGATTAGTGGAAGTACTTGAAAGAGCTAAGTAAGATTATATCTGGGGTTTTGTTTACAGTTAGAAGCTCCATATCAAAATATATCAAATGTCAGATACCCTCGGATTTATGTCGAGGAATCTACCGAATCAAAAAAGGGCTAACGAAGCTGATTCGAGGCATAAAGAAAACTACGAAATGGAATGTGGTAGATTAAATCACCACCATTCCATTTCGCATGAAAGCAACTCGACGAAAATTGTCGAAATCCCAAATGAAAGTGACTGATCAATCTTTAACGATTAAGTTAATTTTCACAGGCATTTTAAATTAAAGAAAAATGATTCAGCAAGAGTCCAGATTAAAAGTAGCAGACAATAGCGGTGCAAAAGAAGTGTTGTGCATTCGTGTTCTAGGAGGTTCGGGGCGTCGTTATGCTTCCATTGGAGACACCATCGTTGTCACGGTCAAAGAGGCTTCTCCCGGTGGGGTAAAGAAAGGAACGGTATCCAAAGCCGTAGTAGTACGCACCAAGAAGGAGATTCGTAGAAAAGATGGTTCTTACATCCGATTCGATGACAATGCGGTTGTATTGTTAAATCCAAGTGATGAGCCGAGAGGTACTCGTATTTTTGGACCTGTTGCTAGGGAGTTGCGGGATAAAAATTACATGAGAATCATATCCTTAGCTCCCGAAGTTTTATAAGTATATTCTAAAATCAGCTATAACGATGGCAAATAATAAAAATTCAGATTCAAAGCGTTTCGCTACTAAAATTCACATTAAGAAAGGAGACCGTGTCCTAGTGATTGCGGGAAAAGACAAAGGAAAAACAGGTGAAGTTTTGGAAGTGATTCCTAAAAAATACCGAGCAATTGTTGACGATGTGAACATCGCTCGTAAGCACATGAAGCCCACGCAGGATAACCAAGGTGGAATCCAAGATTTGGCAATGCCAATACATATTTCTAACCTTATGTTGATTGATCCTAAAACGGGCGATGCCACCCGAGTAGGTAGAAGAGTGGAAAATGATAAAATAGTGAGATATTCTAAAAAATCTGGAGAAACCATTTCTTAAAAATTAATTTTTAAGAATCAAATTAATATTAGTAATGAGTTACAGTCCAAGACTTAAAGATAAATACCGCAGCGAGATCGTACCTGCTTTGATGGAAAAATTTCAGTACAGTACGATTATGCAAGTTCCTAAGATTACGAAGATATGCTTGAATCAGGGAGTTGGAGGTGCTACGCAGGATAAAAAAATGGTAGATAACGCATTGGCTGAAATGACTTTGATTGCTGGTCAAAAAGCAGTACCTACTAAAGCGCGTAAGTCAGTTTCTAACTTTAAGTTAAGAGAAGGAATGACCATCGGGGCGAGGGTGACCTTGCGCAACGATCAGATGTACGAATTTCTTGATCGGTTGATTACCGTTGCACTTCCCCGAGTTCGAGACTTTAGAGGAATTAATGACAAGAGTTTTGACGGGCGAGGAAATTATACCATGGGCGTGACCGAGCAAATTATTTTTCCTGAAATAGTATTGGATAAGGTAAGCAAGATTACAGGAATGGACATTACTATCGTAACTACTGCAAATACCGACGCAGAAGCTCTAGAGTTGCTGAAAATGTTGGGTATGCCTTTCAAAAATCAAAGAAACTAGAATAAAAATTAGGAATGATGAATTTCAATTTTCTGATTGATTTAAAACTCGGAGTTAAAACCCAGATCATCATTCATCCTTAATATTTAGGATAAGAAAATCATAATTTAAAATTTATTTTTCATGGCTAAAAAATCCATAATAGCAAGAGAAAGAAAGCGAGAGCGACTAGTGGCAAAATACGCTGATCTACGGGCTAAGCTAAAGAAAGAAGGAAGATGGGAGGAGTTGGATAAGTTACCCAGAAATGGATCGAAAGTAAGATTGCACAACCGTTGTAAATTGACGGGGCGTCCGAAAGGATATATGCGTATGTTTGGAATTAATCGTGTAACATTTAGAAAAATGGCATTAGAAGGAAAAATTCCTGGTGTCACCAAAGCTAGTTGGTAAGAATTTTAAAAAAAATAACATGGCTGTAACAGATCCAATAGCAGATTACTTGACCCGTATCCGCAATGCTCAGCAAGCAGGTCATCGGGTAGTAGAAATTCCTTCTTCGAAAATGAAGAAGAGCATCACTAAGATTCTCTACGACCAAGGCTACATTTTGAAATACAAGTTTGACGATCAAGCGGGTAAACAGGGTGTCATTAGTATTGCCCTCAAATACGATCCAATCACCAAAGAACCCGTAATTAGAAAATTAGGGCGCATTAGTAGATCAGGACTCCGGCAGTATGCTAAGGCAAATGAGATTCCTCGAATTATTAATGGTTTAGGTATAGCTATCGTCTCCACTTCACGTGGTGTGATGACGGACAAAAAAGCTAAATTAGAAAATGTTGGAGGTGAGCTAATTTGTTACGTGTATTAATTTTGTCCTTAATGTTCAGGACGAGAGATGAATTTTGGATTTTTTCAAAAACATCATTTTAAAATTTCTAATTCAACGTTCAAAATTAAATAAGATGTCAAGAATAGGAAAAGCACCGATTTCGCTTCCAGATAAAGTAGAGGTTTCCGTGAGTGCTGGAAAATTAGTAACGGTCAAAGGACCGAAAGCTACTTTAACGCAACAGATTGATCAGGATTTGGAATTAGCAATTGAGGATGGTACAGTAACTTTGACACGTCCTACGGATCAAAAAAGACATAGATCAGTTCACGGGTTGTACAGATCATTGATCGCAAACATGGTCGAAGGTGTTTCCAAGGGATTCAGTAAGGAGATGGAGCTGATTGGAGTTGGTTACAGAGCGGAAAATCAAGGTCAGTTATTGACTTTAAACTTAGGTTATTCTCATCCAGTAATGTTTGCTGTTCCTGATGAAGTGAAAGTAGAGACGATTACTGAGAAAGGAAAACCACCAAGAATTGTATTGACGAGTGCTGATAAACAATTGCTTGGACAAATTGCAGCTAAAATTCGCCAATTCAGAAAACCTGAGCCTTACAAAGGAAAAGGTATCCGATTTAAAGGGGAAGAAATCAGAAGAAAAGCAGGTAAGACTGCCGCTAAATAATACCAAATAGTTGGTAAGTAAATTCATTAAAATCATGGCAGACTTATTATTCAAGTACCATGTCGCAAAAAAGAATTTCAAATGGCTTTAAATAAAGAACAAAGAAGAAAAAGAATCCACCATCGAATCCGAAAAAAGGTTCACGGTACTGCTACCAAGCCTAGATTGGCAGTTTACAGAAGCAATAAGGAAATCTACGTCCAATTGATTGACGATGTAAACGGGCATACTTTAGCAGCCGCTAACTCAAAAGAATTGGGGGCGAGTGGGTCAAAAGTAGAGCAATCAAAGGCGGTAGGAAAATTAATTGCTGAACAAGCTGGATACAAAAGAACAGTTCTTGAGCTTGGTGG
>JBCCJE010000371.1:0-5856 GCA_039027925.1 Bacteroidota bacterium | reverse complement strand
TTTTTTTTTAGAGTTTAGCTGGCTTCGGTAATTAGTATGCACAAATTTATGATAGTTTTACTATTATTTAAAATAGCTCGGCAACTTTTTTTTGTTTCTGTTTGTTTAAGTGTAGAGCGTAACAACTAACTTTTTGAATAACCTGTAAAACTTATTAAAATGAAATATCACATCATCATTGCTCTATTGTTGGCAAGTCTCGTTCAAGTCACTTTGTCAGCGCAAACGAGAAGAATGAACAACGTGGCTACGGGTAGAACCTTTGCCGCAGAAAATCCGGGGAGATCGGTCATTCCATTGTTGCAAGAAGCCGAGAGACAGTTTCGAGCCTTGAACTACGAAGGCACTTTTTTTACCTTAGAAAATGCCGTAGCCCAAAATCCACAATCAGCAGAAGCCTTGATCCTGCGCGCTAAATTCAAAAAAATGACAGGCATGCAAACGGAGGCTGAGGCAGACTTGCGACTAGCTAACCAGATCAATCCAATGGCGGCTGATTTGTACGGCTACAACGGAAATGCGGGGATACTAAAACTACTATCCATAGAACCCGAAGAGGCAGTCACCTCGCTGAGTACTTTCCAAAAACTCAATTATTATTATCAAAGCATTGATCGGAAAATTACCAATGGTGATCTTTCCGAGGAGGAGTCTGCCGTGCTACTGGAGGTGGTAGAGAAAATAGAGGGCAACAACCTGTACGAAGCACTAGACGACATCAATACGGCACTTGAAGATTTTCCGAAATCAGCATTGGCTTACGATCTGAAGGGCGTGATCCTCAAAAAACAAGGAAAGTTTGAGGATGCACTCGATGCCTTCAATAAAGCGATCGAATTAGACCCCAAGTTCGGAATAGCGTGGTATAACCTTGGGCTGATGGAACAAAGCCTAGGCAATTACGAAAAAGCAAAAGAACACCTAGATCGCTCCATCGAACTCCAAAAAGACCTCACCAAAGCCTACTTCGATAGAGCGGTGCTTTTGAAAAAAATGGGTAAGGAAAAAAATGCCTTGAAGGATTATAATTCCGTCATCAACGAAAAAGGGACTTCCTACATGGAGGCTTATTTGAATCGGGGCTTGACCAGAAAAATGTTAGGAGACTACACGGGGGCTTTGGCGGATTTGAACAGAGTAATCAAGGAACTGCCCGAGGATGCAGAGTTGAGAAAAAATAGGGGCAACCTTCACCTGTTGTTTGGCTTGAATCGAAAAGCTATTGACGATTATACCCGTGCGATAGAACTCGATGGTAATTACGCAGAAGCCTACTACAATCGCGCACTTGCTTTCTTTTTGATTTATGATAAAATATCAGGGTGTGCCGATTTGGATAGCAGTATTGATTTGGGCTACGAAAAAGCCGTACAAACGAAGTCGTATTTTTGCACTTATTAATATTAATCAACTTAGGGTTTTGGTGGAAGGTTGGATGTGAGAAATGCGAGGAGAGACAGGAGAGATGTCGCTTCTTTTAACGCTTAGTTAGGATTGACCAGCTTTCACCAAAACTCAAAAAAAATGAAACATGACTATAAAGAAAGAAAAACTAATTATCATGGAGGAGCGTCCAGATAAGCTAAAGATCAAATTTTCCTCCGTAGATTTTCCTATTGAAGTTTCTAAAAGATATTTTGAAAAATTAAAGCAAAGCGACAGCTACAAAATTCTCCGTAGGAAAAGAGAAACACTCCTCGAAAATTGACATCGGCTCAAACCTTTTTTTTGTTCGAATGTTCCACTCCTGAATTTTGTAAGCGTACGTCTAAAATTTCCCAATAAAATTTTTACTGGCAAATCTTGCTAACGAAAATTCCGTGGAAAGGATATTACGTGCGTGCTAAAACTCTTTTTTCAAAAAAATAAATTTTAAAATTATGTTTGGCTTATTTAAAAAAGACCCTGTCAAAAAACTAGAAAAAGAATATGAGACTTTGATGGCAAAAGCTATGGAAGTACAGCGTTCGGGTGATTTAAGGCACTACGCTAGATTGATAGAAGAATCAGAAGAAATTCAAAACAAAATAGAGGCACTCAAAAATGGAAAATAAAAATTACCTAGTAGTGGGAGGAAGCTACGGCATCGGGCTAGAGATTGTCAAACGACTGACCGAAGCGGGTGCTAACGTTCACGTACTCTCCCGAACAAATGAACAAATTCCTAATTTTCCCAATATTGATTATCAGCCTTACGATGTACTGAGTGAGGAGGATTTTGATTTACCCGACGCGTTGCACGGTTTGGTTTATTGTCCTGGCACTATCAATTTGAAGCCTTTTCGTTCGTTGAAGCCCAAGGCTTTCCGAGAAGATTTTGAAATCAACGTGGCGGGTGCAGTGAAGGTTTTACAAAAAGCACAAAAAGTACTGACCAAAACCGAAGGTGCGAGTGTGGTACTTTTTAGTACGGTAGCCGTGGCGTTAGGTATGCCTTATCATGCTTCGGTAGCTGCTTCGAAAGGGGCGGTGGAAGGCTTAGCCAAATCTTTGGCTGCCGAATGGTCGCCTAAGGTTCGAGTTAATTGTATCGCTCCTTCGCTGACTGATACGCCCCTAGCGGCAAGGCTTTTATCCAACGAGGACAAGCGCGCTTCTTCCGCCCAGCGCCATCCCCTAAAACGTGTAGGTACTGTTAAAGATATTGCGGACGCTGCGGTATTTTTACTTTCGGACACTAGCGGCTGGATGACTGGACAGGTACTCGGTGTGGATGGAGGCATATCGGGCGTGAAGGTATAAAAGAGCTGGTCGGCTGTTTTCTGAGGTAAAATAAACGTAACTACCAACTACGTCTTTATCATCAGATACACGAAAAGGTTCGTTCCGAATAGCTATTAATTTTTCCAAAAATTAGTAGCCATTTGGAGCAAACCTTTTTTTATTTTAAATAAATATGAGGTTTTGGATAAATGTAGTTTATCAAACAATTTAAAGTAACACAAAAAAGTAAGCAATTTTAAAATTAAACTTAAATTTAATCTTCGTCGGAAAGATTGTTTTTATTTAGCAGGCAACTAAAACATTCCCACATTTTCCCTCACTTACGAAGATTAAGATCGAAACAATTTTTTTGATGGATTTCCAGCGTTGATCTGGTATGGAACAAAATTTTCAGACGTAACTCTTGTTCAACCAGCAACATCAATCTAGCAAAACATTAAAATCAATAATTATGAAAAAAATCTATAACTACTTACCCTTCTTGATACTTTTTCTTTTCCAAAGTTCGCAAGCCCAGATTTCTTTTACCAACAGAAATGATCTGTTATCCAATACTGATTTTAACAGCGGGGTTGCCATCGCAGTTACCGATATGAATAATGATGGTAAGGACGATATTATTCGAATGGACAAAGGATATGATTTGTCCATCGAGTACCAAAACGATTCGGAGGAAATGTTCACTTCGTTCAACGTGGGCGATATTGATTTTGTCAGCCAATGGAGTATGTGCGTAGCGGATGTGGATAATAATGGGTACAACGAAGTTTTTACGGGTGGATCTTATGACAACGTAAAGCTAGCGGTCGCTAATGATGACGGTACCGAATACACTACTACTTTTCTTCCGGGGCCAAGTATGTTTGTGCAGGGTTCTAATTTTGTGGATATTAATAATGATGGTTTGTTGGATATTTTTGCTTGCCACGATGATGCGGCGAGTAGGATTTGGGGTAATGATGGCAACGGGGTACTCTCCATGAAGGAAGACTGGATTGATCTTTCGATCAACGGAGAAACAGGAGAAGGTGCTTCGGGGAATTACGGAAGCGTTTGGACGGATTTTGATAACGACGGAGACATTGATCTATACATTGCCAAATGCCGCCAAGGCGTAGGCGACCCTACCGATCATCGTAGAATCAACAAACTCTACGTCAACGATGGCGCTGGTAATTATGCAGAAATGGGCGGGCAGTATGGTCTTAACATCGGCTGGCAATCTTGGACGGCTGATTTTCAGGATGTTAATAACGATGGTTGGTTGGATTGTTTTGTTACCAATCACGATCACGAATCTCAACTGCTGATAAATGACGGTACAGGACACTACGTGGAGGCTACCGATACGGGCATCGAAGTGGATGGATTAGCCATTCAGGGGATCATGCGGGATTTTGATAATGATGGATGGGTGGATATTCTTGTATCGGGCACTAAGCATCATTTATTTTTAAATAATGGCGATACTACGTTTACGGAAGTGATGGGGCTTTTTGATTTTAATGATATACAATCCTACGCCTTGGGCGATTTGAATAGTGATGGTTTTGTGGATATTTACGCCGGGTACGCCCTCATTTTCACTAATCCTAGTAGCGTTGACGACGTGCTGTGGATCAATGATGGTAACGATAATAATTATCTAGCCGTACAGCTAGAAGGTATTGTCAGCAATAGAAGTGCCGTGGGCGCAAGGGTAGAAATTTACGGTGACTGGGGCATTCAGATAAGAGAGGTAAGGGCTGGCGAAAGCTACGGAATCATGAACTCCACGACTCAATACTTTGGATTGGGGCAGGCTACGGCAGTTGATTCCGTCACGGTACGATGGCCTTCCGGCGTGGTGCAAACCCAGTACAATGTGAATCCCAACTCTACACTTCAACTCATCGAGGGCGGGTGCTTGGCTACCGTTCCCGATTTGGATGTGGTAGGATCAACTACCTTTTGTACGGGCGATACCATAATGGTTTCTGCTCCTTCGGGATACAATTCTTACGCTTGGTCCACGGGCGATTCTACGCAAACCATAGCCATTACTACTCAGGGAAATTTTTCTCTGACAGTAACTGATGGTGATGGTTGCTTTGGTTTTTCGTCAAGTGTTGCTACGGTTGTTGATCCCGTTTTGACTCCCGAAATTGAAGCTCTCGGTGACCTCTCTTTTTGTGAGGGAGAACAAGTAGAAATCACCGAAGTAGGTGCACCCGATGCCATCTCCTACTTGTGGTCTAATGGCGAAACGGGTAGCAGCATCACGGCAACGGAAAGTGGTACGTACAGCGTCACGGCAGTCGGGCTGTGTGCGGATTATATTTCCAATACTATTGAAGTTGATGTTATTCCCTATCCCGTAACGCCTACTGGTGTTGGGGATACCGTGATGATGGGAGAGCCTGCGAACCTAGTAGCTGCTGGTAATAATTTGGCTTGGTTTGATGTGGCTAGTGGTGGCATTCCGCTGGGCTTCGGCAATGATTTTATCACGCCCACTGTAAGTGCTACTACTACTTTTTACGTAGAAGATAGAAACGGTGAAGCTGGTCTTAAAGAGAAAGTTGGTATGGTGAACCACAGCGGCTCCGATTACAGCAATAACCTCAACTCCAACAATAGATTGATCTTCGATGCGCTACAAGCGTTTACCTTGGACTCTGTAAAAGTATATACCGATATGGCAGGGGATAGAGTGATTCTCTTGATGGATGCCGCTGGCAATCAACTCGATAGTGCGGTAGTGAATATTCCCGTAGGAGAATCAGTTGTTCACTTAGGGCTTAGTATTCCAGAAGGAAATGATATGTTTTTGACGACTGATCCACAGGTTAATTTTGACAACCTCGGTATCGGTGGGCCCCGTTTGCGAAGGAGCGACGAGAATATTAGTTATCCTTACGTCATTCCGGATTACGTTTCCATCAATAGCTCTAACTTTGGATCTAGCTGGTACTATTATTTTTATGATTGGCGAATCAGTACTCCTGACAATTTTTGTGTAAGTGAAAGAGTGCCCGTAGAAGTCTTGTTAGATACCGACGTTGCCACTATTGATTTTGGGAAAACTGGCAACGTCAAAGTTTACCCAAATCCTTCCGCTGGCAACGTTGCGCTCCAAATTAATTTTGATGT
>JBCCJE010000370.1:0-5856 GCA_039027925.1 Bacteroidota bacterium | reverse complement strand
TGACATCTTCGGTTGTTGTTCCCAACGCCTTGAACTTAAAAATGCCGGGGAACTCCTCCAAGGTAGTTACCGTAGATTCCAAGCCAAGTTCGGTTAGAATAGAAGGAAGAGGAACATTTAAAGTGGATGGAAGAATGGTGAGTAAATCCAAACTCGAATCCAAACTTAGATCCTTGGCAAGGCAAAGTAGGGGAAAGAAGTTGGATATGACCCTTACCCCTACCAGAAATACAACCAACGAATCTATGGTCTTTGTCATGGACATCATGCAGCGATTGAATATCAATTGTATTCTTGCGATAGAAGAGTAGGGAGAAAGTTAGGATGGATTTTTGCATGAAGAAATTGTGTAATATTAAGAAGCAAGCACGAAAGGCGTTTTAGAAAATAAAGCGCTCTTCCCCTCCGAAAGAACAAAGTAAAATGATCTTTTTTCCAAAAAAATTAACAAGGTATTAACCGCCAAAAATACTAAGCCATTAATCTAGCCTATCAAAAGAAATTTTTGAAATTAGGATTTCGTTATATTTGTTGATCCTGATTTTTAAATAAAAAAATAAACATTATGGATTCCTTACTCAGCCCGTCAGAAGAAAGAAATCGAAAAATTGGAAGAGTTATCAGTACAATAGTCCATATCATTTTGATTGCTTTATTATTTTTTAATTTTTTCACTTATCCCGATCCTCCTCCAGGGCAGGAAGGGGTATTAGTCAGTTTCGGTGAGCCAGAGTTGGGTATGAATGATGATCCCGCCGACGCAGGTGGTGAAGTGGTCGAGCAACCAGAGCCAGTCGAAGAGAAGGTGGAAGAAACTCCAGAAGAAGTCGTTGAAGAAGTACCCGTCGTGGAAGAACCAAAAGTAGAGCCTAAGAAGGAGCAACCTAAGCCCGATAATAATAAAATCAAAGAAGACGCCGCTTCCAAAGAACGGGCACTCAGGAAAAAACGGGAGGAAGAGAAGAAACAAAGAGAAGCAGCGGAAGCTAAGAAAAAAGCCGAAGCCGAGGCTCGAAAAAAGAGAGCAGAAGCGGAAGCTAAACGAAAAGCAGAAGAAGCTCGCAAGAAAGCAGAAGCAGAAGCGAAGAGAAAAGCGGAAGCAGAAGCCAAGCGTCGAGCAGATGCAGCCAAAAAGGCATCAGGTCTATTTGGCAATAATAATAATGGTTCTGGATCAGGAAGCGGAGGAAACGAAGGCAACCAAGGGCAGGTGGATGGCGATCCTAGTGGTTCTGCTTTGGAAGGTTTAGGTGTCGGTTCCGTTGGTGGAAATTTAAGAGGTCGTGGGGGTACTGGTCCCAAATTTAATCCTAAGGCACAAGTGTCAGGGAGAGTTACCGTTAAGGTGTGCGTAGATGATAGTGGAAAGGTGACTTCCACCAGAAGAACGATCAGCAACACTACAATTACAAATGAGTCGGTCATTCGACAAGCAGAAGCTGCTGCTAAGAAATGGACATTCAAACCCGGTGAAGAAGCGTGTGGTACAGTAACCTATGTGATTAAACTAAAGTAAATAGTATGATTTCTTTCGGGGTCGCTTCGAGTGCCCCCGAAAGTTCCTTTCCTCTTTCTCCAAATTAAAGGGCTTTCTCATAAAAAAGAATCAAACTACAGAGAACCCACCCCCAACCCCTCCCTTGAAAGGGATAGGCTCTACGTTGTGCTGAAAATAAGCGTTTTTTATCTAGCAGAACGTAAAGTCCCCCCGAGCACTCGGGAGGATTTAGGGGAGTTCTAACAAAATGTATTTTTTATGAGAAGGCCCTTCTCCAAAGTGCTCTACCCAAAACCTAAATCCTCAATCGAATTCCTGGACCAATCAAATAAAAGAACTTCGACTCCGAAAGAAAATACCCACCTCCCAGAAAAAGTGGAAAACTTAACCGACTCCGTTGACCCGTGCTCACGGGGTAAAGACTCGCCAAAGCCACTACACCCACATCACGATTGCTGGCATTCTCCGCAAAGTTAAACGCATTAAACGCCAAGAAGCCAGCTCCAAATTTGTACGGTCGAATCTTATTGATTTTTTTAGGTTTGTAAAAAGAAAACTGTGCGATGATCGCCATACTCACGCCACTCAATGTTCCAAAACCTTCCTCGCCAACTGTTTTGGTCACTAACCCCGCAGGAAAGGAAACATCCAAATTAAAAGAATAATTTTGGCGTAAAATGATCTCCGCTTTTTTGTAAAAGCCCTGACCCCCGTGCTTAGTTCTATCGTGTTGAACGATGATTTCTACCCTGCTCCAACCTTCCAAATTAAACGTCTTTTGCCGTAGGTATTGATTTAGGCTAATATTTTCGAACCTACAATTCTTGGTATCGTAATAATTAAAACGGGGCGAATTTTCGCCCGGGCAAACGATAATGTTAGGAATCATTTTTCGATCCAGTAGCCGATTATTTTTATCCGTGATGACGACTTCGATATTTAAGTATTGTTTTCCGTACAACCTTTTTTTGGTATCAATTCCTTCTCGATCAAAACCCACTACAATATTCGAAATGGTATTTTCCACAAAAATTACTTGGTTGGCTTCGGCCAACGTAATCGGTTCTTCGTCTTCCATTAGGATTTTTACAAAGTCCATCGGATGCGCTACTTGAAATTCTTGTACCTTCAACGTCCTCCCCAACGGACGCCCGTAGTTAAAAATTTCGATCTCCGATTTATTGATGTTCATCGGTACTTTAAAAAGAAAACTCTGTACGTTTTCGTTGCTCGTCAAAGAATCCGATACGACATTTTCCAAACCCTCAAAAGTAAATTGCGCTTTGTTCAGCCCAATGCCTCTGATTTTGATCTCTACCGTTTCGCCCGGATACACATTGTTACCATTGCTGTAGTTGCCCTTTTTTCCCACTACCCGAATTTCGTTAACTTGGGTTTTTGGGGAAATATTAAAATTGGTAAAAAACTTAGGTTGATCTCCATCCTTGATGTACAAATAACCGTCTGCTTGCTTATGCAAATTATAGGCTCGCAACCAACAGATGATTCTTCCGTTGGCGAGTACATTGCGGGTAAAAACTTCGGCGATCAAAGCCCCTCCCGCCTCTTCTTGTTGCTCTAGGCGGTAGGTTTTTTTGAGCTTTAGATTAGGATGATATTCCAACTCGATCTCTACGCCCGTCTGCCGATTTTTTTCGTTGAGGGTGATGTCCTTACGATTGGTATTTAAAAAAATAAGTTTGCTTTGTTTGACATCAAATCGGTACTCGATTTTCGGTAGTTGATACACCAGCCGATTAGAAATGGAATCTAGCCGCGGCACTTTTACCTTCAGGGGAATTTTCAGATTCCTCACGCCTCCTCTAGTCGGCAAAACGTGGAGAATCAAATCTCCCTGTCGTCCCGAAAATTTATAATTGATATTTTTGCCCTGTGTCCATTCTTTGGGAAAAACAATATTATCAGGGCGATTGGTTTCTACTTTAAAGGTTCGTTCCTCTCCGATAAATAATCCATTATCCTTGGGAGCGATAAATGCCTTGGTGGAGGTGGTGGGCAGCAATTTTAATTCCTGAATAAAAGGAGGTTCTTCCGCCTTGGATTGGATACGAAAAGTAAATTGTAAAAACCGACTCTTGATTAAATTCTTAAACTGCACCTTGAAGCGATACCGACTTTCGTTAATCAACAACAAACTATCAATCACCTCAAAATCTCCCGAAGGCAGTAGCTCAATATTTTGAAAATCGAGTAACGGATTAGGAATAATTTCCACCTCAGCTACCGCCTGCTGATCTTCAAACTGGAAGTGGAGATACTTCGATCCGTCCAAAAATAAAGAGTTGCTTGTAGATGTAAATGTATTGTTTTCCAAGCGCAGCCGTACTTCGTTGAAGTAGTTGGTGGGGAGTACATCTTGTGCGTGGATAACCGAAAGGAAACAAGTCAGTAGTAAAATCAAAGTTTTTTTTGGCAACGGTATTGTTTTTAAGGAACTTAGTTTTTTTGAAATAAATAAACGTAGAGACAGGAAGGCGCAGCAGGGACTTCATTTCTACTCGAATCCAATGGCCGCTGCGTGACCTGATCTCTGTATTTTAACAAATAACAAATTTCTTAATATTTTTTGGATTGAAAAAGAAAAACTGGGGTTAAAAGCAGGATTTAGTTTCAGGGCGAAAGCACCTAACCATTAATTTACATTATTTAAGATCATTTAGAATTGGTTCAACAACCTGCCATCATCGTAAAAAAGTTAACGAGCCGCCCTAGCTAAACGAAAACCCAAATCGAAAATCGTCTCCGTGGGGCCGATGGCCATACGAAGAGAACAGCGCAAGTAATCTGGTGAGAGATACCACGAACCGCCACGAATAACTCGGTGAGTTCCCGTATCCTCTCCCCGTGGATTGGTTTGACTAGAAGGGGAATAAGTCCTTTCCCAATCCCAACACCATTCCCAGACATTGCCACTCATATCACTTAGCCCAATTTCATTCGGGGCAAATGAACCCACGGGCGCAGTATGTGAGTAGCTATCCTTTTCTGATAAATAATTCCCGTAGGCAGTAAGACTATCTTCGCTCGATGTACCTGCCCAGATATTACTACCACCTCTACTTCTAGCAGCGTATTCCCACTCCGCCTCGGTAGGGAGTCGGTATCCATTGGCATTCCAATTGGCAGTTACATTTTCCTCACCGATGGTATAGACGGGCTGTAGGCTATCTTGCTCACTTTTCCAGTTGCAGTAAGCTACGGCATCATACCAACTTACCCCGATTATTGGATGGTCGTCGCTCTGAGAAAATCCCATATCCCTCCAATTTAGCCCATCATTCAGACCTGGTTCTCCATCTTTGAGTCCGTAAGTGCTACCTACTTTTTCCGCCGTAGTCTTGTGTTTAGTAGCTGTTACGAAATCCGCAAACTCCCCTTTGGTCACTTCTTTTTGACCTAGATAAAAATCACTTAGGGTTATTTGGTGCATCGGTTTTTCATCAGAATCACCTTCATTACTCCCCATCTGAAATGTACCACCTTGGACAAAGACCATCTTATCAAGCGTGGCAATGGAGTCTCTTTGTAGAGTAGCAATTCCATTTTGATCGAAGGATTTTAGGGTATCATGGTTCTGGGCTTCCGCTAGCCATGCCAATGAAGAAAAGAGAAATGTCAATATTAATATTCGCATCGGTTTTATTTTTTTCTGTTTTTCTTATCGTATTTTTTCCATTCTTTAATATGAAATAGACACGCTTACCTATCTAATTTTTTACAAATTGTATTATCAAGTTCCTAACGTAGCTTTGTTCAATTTGTTTGTAAATCAATATACGCCTGCGTGGCACCTTTCAATCGGGGTTGATAATGCTTCCCTTTTTTCGATGTATCTCCGAGGTCTTCCGATATGGATTCCTAAGTTTTTTGCGCCAGTCGCTTTGCTGTCGCCAATCAGGTAATCGCTTTGATTTTTTCGATAGTTCCTCTTGTAAATTCACGATCATATCTAAACACTTGCGTACACAATCCCATGTCAGATTTATATCTGTTGGAAAATGCACATTGGTCTCTACCACATCACTATCCACTTTTAGGGCAAGGTTAATTTTCTCTTCGTCTTTTTTTTATGATCTGATGACCTACTTGTACCATTAAATTATTTATCTTTTTTATCGTCTGTTCATCTAGCAAACTTACATTATCTACTACCGTTTGATATTTGTATGCTTTGGCCGGAGTAAAATCACTCTTTTCAAATCCTAACATACTGCGCAAGGTTTGATGTTCATTGGCCTGGTCTAACAAAAAATCATAGTCTATTCCCAAACTTAATCTTACCGTCCCCAACACCAATATTTCCCACAAACTCATACCCAATCTACCTGTTGCTTTCT